>CACZBB010000071.1 GCA_902779245.1 uncultured Lachnospiraceae bacterium
AAGGCCGAGTTCCCCGATCTTCAGGCACAGATCCACATCGTTAAAGGCGACCGCCAGCTTTTCTTCAAAACCGCCGGCTTTCCGGAAGGCCTCCGCCTTCACAAGAAGGCAGGCCGCCGTACAGGCGGAAAGATCCTGCATCAGGTTCGCCTTGTGCAGATACCCGCCGCGGCCCTTCGGCAGGCCGACAAACATCGCGCCGGCGACGCCGCCGATCCCGACCACAATGCCGGCATGCTGGACGGTATTGTCCGGATAATAGAGCTTCGCGCCGACCGCGCCGACCTCGGGCCGCTGACAGACGCCAAGCATCTCCGACAGCCACCCGCGGGAGATCGTCCCCCGGACGTCGTTGTTGAGGAACAGTAGGTATTCGCCCCGCGCCGCGCGGGCCGCGTAATTGTTGATCGCCGAATAGTTGAATTCCTTTTTCCAGCGCAGCAGCCGGATCCTCGGATTCTCCGCCAGCTTCCGGTAAAGCTCGAACGTCTCCTGCTGCTCGCTGTTGTTCTCAACGACCAGCACCTCGAAATTCTCGTAAGAATTGGCAAAGACCGCGTCAAGGCAGGCCGACAGCTCCCCGGAAGCATCCTTGTTCGGAATGATCACCGAGACCAGCGGACGCCCAAAAACCGGGTAATGCACACGGTAAAAGCCGTAATCCGGGAGCTGTTCTACCCGCCCGGGGCAGTTCACCCTCTCAAGATGCTCCTCGATCGCCCGCCTTCCGGCATCGTAAGCGTACTGCTTGCTCATCGGATTGTCGGCCGTCGAAGCCCCGTGGGTGCGCCAGTGGTAGAGGATCTCCGGAATATGTACGATTTTTTTCGCCTTCTCCGAGCAGCGGAAAATAAAATCATAGTCCTGGGCGCCGTTCATCTCCTCCCGGAACGGCCCCGCGGCCTCGGCAAGGCTTCTTTTCACGACCAGAAGGTGCGTAATGTAATTGTTGGAGCGAAGAAGATCCAGGTTGAAATCCGGCTTAAAATGCGGCTGGTAATGCTTCGTGACCTCCGCGTCCACCTTATCCTCGTCGGAATACAGAAGATCCGCGCCCTCCTTCACGATAGCCTCGGCCATACGGTAAAGCGCCTGGGGCGCCAGCAGGTCGTCATGATCGGCAAATGCAAAATACTCGCCTTCGGCGGCCGCCATCGCCGCATTTGTGTTCAGAGAAATGCCTCCATTGGCCGGCAGCGGCACCAGACGGATGCGCGGATCCCGGGCGGCATACAGCGCCGCGACCTGCGCCGGAAGCTTCTCTCCGTCTTTCCGGGGGGCGTCCGCCTCGGTCGCGTCCGCGAGTATCATCTCCCAGTTCGGGTAGGTCTGCGCAAGCAAAGACTCGATCAGCTCCCGGAGAAACCGCTCCGGCGTGCGGTAGGCCGGGACAAGGACGCTGATATGAGGTCCGCCGATAACCGGCCGGTTCCGCATCGCCAGAAGGGCTGCCTCGTCCGGTTTCTTGGCCTCAAACCACGGCCCGTAGGGAACCTCCTCCGGCTCAAGACGATCCCGCACCCGGTTCACAAATTCTTTGATCCCGTAATGCTTCAGGTACAGAAGCCCCTTCTTAATCTTATACGGCGTTATTTTGGGCATAACGAAACCTCCTAAGCCCTTCCCCTGCGCCCGGCAGGCTTGTTCTTTTGATCTTCCTGCCCCGTCCGCCTCACACCGGCGGCGTCTGCAGATACACGTCGAAGTAAGCGCAGAGAACATTGGCGACGAGCGCGACGAAGGCCATGAACCACAGGATCCTCGGGTGGCGCTTAATATGCGTAAAGCCGATGCCCATAAAGAGCAGGAAGCCGCCGAGCGCCGGATAAACATATCTTCCCTGTGCCTGGAAATCGCTGGCATAGGCATACCAGGTGTACAGGCCGATGGTAATGAGCATACTGGCAAGCACGCACAGATAAAGCGCGGCCGCATTCCTGCCCCGGATGCCCGCCTCCGCGAGCGCCGGCACATGCCGACGCCGGGCCTCGATGAAGGCCAGCACAGCCGCGAAAAGGCCCGCGGCAAAGAGGAAGTAATACACGACATAATACTTTGTCGTGAGCATGTAGGTCATGAAACCGAAATATCCGAAAAAGCTGCGGAGCGTGATCTGCGGCCAGTACCAGTTGTTGTAGCTCAGCATATCCAGAACCGACAGCCCCATCGCCTTGGGAGTCTTCGGCAAAGACGCCATGAAATCCGGGTTGGCCCGCTGCGCCTGGGAGGCCGCGGTGGCCGCGTCGCCGAAAAGGTCGCCGTGAAGGATAAGATTCCGCAGATACAGAGGCAGAAGCAGGGCCGCCGCAATACAAAAGACGATCAGGAAAGCCTTCAAAAACTTCCTCCGCTTTGCCCGGCGCACCTCGGGAGCGTCGGTTTTCTTCGGATAGTCCTGGGTGAGGAAGAAAAACGGAATGCTCATCAGGATCCAGCCGAACGCGTTGAAATACGAAAGCCCGACCACGGCGATCCCGAGCGCCAGAAGAACCGATTGCTTCGCGCCCCAGCCCTCCTTCGCGGCATAAACCCATGCCCAGAGGATCACGAGTGTCCCGAAAACCGCCACGATATCGTTGTTGACATAGCTCGAAAGGAAGGCGTACTGCGGGATCAGGGCCGCCGTAACGGCGATGAGCCATTTCACCGGACGTGAAAACAGCCGTCCCATGATCCTGAAAAGCACAAAAACCCCGCCCGCGCCGGCAAGTATGCTCGTCAGACGCGCGGCGATGAGAAGCGTATAGTCCGTATTATGCACCAGGGAGGCCGCCTTCATGAAGAGCGCCGAGAGGATCGCCGGGAGCTGGGTCGGCTTAAAGCCGTACGAGATCCCCCAGTTGTACTGGAGTACCTCGCCCTCCCAGCCCGTCGGGAGCTTCCCGTGCTTGAGGATGAAGCGTGGGATCATGAGACGCATATTCTCATCCGGCGCGTAATTCTCACCCTTCACGAGCGCCCAGGAAAGATAAAAGAAAAAGCAGGCCAGCACAAAAAGGATCTCAAAGAAGCGCTCATGCTTAAGAAAAAACTCTCCCGCGCGTTTCATAAAGTTTCGCTCTCCCATTCCGACTCCTTCTTTCCTTCTTCTAAAGGCCTGGCTCTCCGGCATTAATCCGGGCCGCCATTGGTTTTTACGCGCCTTCAGCCTCGGCTTCTGTCCGGGCCGCCATCGGTTTTTACGCGCCTTCAGCCTCGGCTTCTGTCCGGGCCGCCATCGGTTTTTACGCACCTTCAGCCTCGGCTTCTGTCCGGGCCGCCATCGGTTTTCCGTTTTTTCTCCGCCAAAAGATCAGCAGGCCGACGAACAACGCCGCGGAGGCAAGACTGATACAGGCGCCCGTAAAAAATCCCGGGCACTCATAGACAAAGCGCACCTCGTGCTTTCCGGCGGTAAGCCTAAGGCCGCTAAAGCCCGTCTCCACCCGGACGATTTCCGCCTCCTGTCCGTCCACCATAGCCTTCCAGCCGATCTCATAAGGGATCGCCGCGAAAAGCAGGCCGTCCGAGCCGACCGAA
The DNA here is from genome assembly GCA_902779245.1 of uncultured Lachnospiraceae bacterium. Classification (GTDB taxonomy): domain Bacteria; phylum Bacillota; class Clostridia; order Lachnospirales; family Lachnospiraceae; genus Chordicoccus. The sequence continues at coordinate 3,520 of CACZBB010000071.1, forward strand.
ACGCGCAGGGAAACGTCGCTTTCCCGGGCGCCGTCAAGGACCTCGATCGACGCTGTCCGCTCCCGTTCCTCATACAAAACCATATTCTCCGAGACCGCGGAGGCCGGGTAATAGCTGAACATTCCCGGGATCTCTTGATCCCGATAGATAACCACATCCCCGCAGACGTCATATTTGTCGAAGCCATCCGGGATAGTCCGGTTGCCGAAATCCCTGCTGCCGTTATACCAGTCCAGATATCCGGTTTTCAAAAGCAGATACCGGACACCCAGAAGCCGCGAGAGCGACTGATCAAAGCAGTCTGTCCGATAAGTCGTATGATTATCATCCCAGAGCATCAGGCCCGGCCATTCAGTTTTGACAAACTCAAAAACATTGGCATTCAGCGTGCTGGAATAATTCCCGATCCCGTGGTAGCCCTGGAACGCCGCGTCCATCGTGTCCGTCGCGCCGAACAGCTTTTCCACGCGATACCATTCCGGATCCTCCGAACGGAGCTTTTCAAGCGCAGCCATCGTATCCGGGTCTTCCAGAATATTCAGCCGGGTGTCTGCCCGCTCAAGCGAACCGCGGGTCCTGTAATTCGCCGTCATCTCGGCGGCGGCATTTGCCATCAAAACCAGCGAAAGAAGAAGCCCGATATGTTTTACGCCAAGCGCCAGAAGCGTATGTGCGCGTTTGGGCGCGATATCCGCGTAAATGCTGTCTCCGGAGCTTCCCACCTTCAGCATCAAAAGCATCACGGAGCCGGCCAGCATATGCGCGATCAGAACGATATCGACCCGCGGATCAAGCCCCCCGAGAATGATCAGCCCGTGGCCAAAGACCAGCACGATCGAGGCAAGGAAGGCTCCGAGAATCGAGAACCTTTTCCTGACAAAGATCTCCTCCAGCGTCACCGCGGACATCACGGCAAAGGCCGCCATGAACAGGAACATATAGCGGTTAAAGGTCAGCGTAAAGCCATTGAAGATCGTCCCGGCCGTCGGGGTAAGAACCGCCAGAAAACCCACGGCAAGCATCGTGACCGCCAGTCCCCATCTTCTCCTTGAAAGCTTCCGCCCCGGCAGGAGGCAAATGTATTGCCAGAAAACCGGAACGAAAAGCGTCGTGAAGAAAAGGCAGGGTCCTTCGTAATAATTCATATAAACCGACGATTCGTTAATTCCCTGTCCCGCGCAGCAAAACATTCGCTCGAACAGCGCCAGATAATACTCCGGCTGCGGCAGGAAAAACAGCCGGTCAAACAGCGGCGCCTCCTGCCGCATCCTCGCGGAGACACAGAAGACCGAGTACGCGGAGGGCAAAAGCGTTACCATGGCAAGGCCGACGCCCAGAGCGACCGGCCAGAGAGCACGAAAAGCTTCCTTAATATATAGCTTAAATCCCCGCTGCCGCAGATAGACCCGAAGCAGCACATAAATCCCCGTAAACAGCAGGATCATATACGCGACATACATGCTGGAGATCACCGTCAGCGCGGTCGAGAGCACAAGCCCCGCCCAGCGCCGATGCTTCAGGCACCGCTCGGTCATCAAAAGCTCCAGCATCAGCAGCGCCGGCACGATCGCGAACTGGTAATGCTGTCCCCAGACGAGCATAAAGCCGCTGAAGGCATACATATACGAAGCCAAGAGCTTTGGAGTCTCCCCGAACGCGAACGTCGAAAGATACAGATACGCGAGGAGCCCCGCGATGAGGATTTCCGCGATATACAGCCAGATCATGACCTGCGCGAGGATCCCCGGTCCGAAAGCCGCTCCCAGAAGGTAAGCCGCCACAAGAGCCGGATTCCCGGGATTCAGCATAAAAATCCCCGTGCCCAGGCCGATCGTCCCGCTCCAGAGGCTCAGATCGCCGCTGGCGATTTTCCGGGAAATGGCCGCATAAAGACTAAGGTACTGCTGCCAGGTATCGGAGCCGATATCATAAAAGACAAAGAGCCGATCCTCGAAAATATATTTGGACAGGCCGATAAGACAGGTCGCGATCATAAGCAGGCAAAGCAGCAGAACCGTTTTTTTCTTTACGGAAACCGTCCTCTGCCGCTCGTTCATGCTTTTTCTTCCTCCTTCAGGACCTCAAGGTAGCGCTTCAGTGCGTCACGCCATTCCGGAAGCGGCGTAAAGCCCTCCCGGACCAGCTTTGAGCGGTCCATCCGGGAGTTTGACGGCCTTTTCGCCTTCGCGGCATACTCCTCGGATGTCACCGGCGTGACCGTCATCGTCGTGATCCCCGCCTCCTCAAAGATCGCCTTGGCAAATTCAAACCACGAAAGATACGGACCTTCATTTGTCACATGATAAATGCCGTATTTATCCGTCTGGATCATGTCCACGACCAGCCTCGCCAGGTCAAAGGTGTAAGTCGGCGTGCCGATCTGATCCGAGACCACGGTCAGATGGTCGCGGGTCTTTGCGAGATTCAGCATGGTCCGAATGAAGTTCTTCCCGTTTTTCCCGAAAACCCAGGCGATTCGGAGGATAAAGAATTTCGAGAGGTTCTCCTTCACCGCGACCTCGCCCTCCGCCTTGGTCGCCCCGTAGACACCGAGCGGCTCATAGGCATCCTCCGGCTCCCAGGGACGGGTGCCGCTGCCGTTAAAGACATAGTCCGTGGAGAAATACATCATCGGAATATCCAGCTCGCGGCAGATTTCCGCGATGTTGCGGGTACCGTCCGCGTTGACCTTCCGGCAAAGCTCCGGGCAGTCCTCCGCCTTGTCGACGGCCGTCCAGGCCGCGCAGTGGATCACCGCGTCCGGGGCGATCTCCCGGATCACCGCCGCGACGGCGGACGGATCGGTGATATCCAAAGAAACATAGGGCATCCTTGTCACCGCCGTGCCGTCCATAAGGCCCGCGTAGGCCGGCGCGAGGTCCGTTCCCACGCCCTCGATCCCTCTTTTTTCCAGCTCATTCATCACGTCGTGACCAAGCTGCCCCGCAACGCCCGTTACAAAGATTTTCATAGCTAATTCCTCCTGGATACTCACAGCTTCTTCAGCGAAAAGTCCTGGGTCACCATCGAGAGATTCGGATTGTAGTAGGGATCGCCGTCCCGGAGGATCTCCGGCCAGCGCTTCTGGAACTCTGCCATCTCTCCCTGGAAGCGGCGTACCTTCTCCGGATCGCCCTGATCCAGCCCTCTGGATTTCGATTCATAATGATGAAGCTCCGCGAACGGATTATAAACGATGAGATACCCGGCCTTGCGGATCTTCATGCACAGATCGATATCGTTGAACGCCACCGCGAGCCCTTCATAAAAGCCCCCGACCTCGTCGAAAACGTCCCGCCGCACCATCATGCAGGCGGCCGTCACCGCCGAATAATTCTGCTGCAGGATGATCCGGTGCTGGTAGCCCGACACGCTCCGAAGCTGGTTCACGAAGGCATGTCCCGCGATCCCGCCCCAGCCGACGACCACGCCGGCATGCTGAATCGTATTGTCTTCATAATACAGCCTCGCGCCCACCGCGCCCACATCCGGGCGCATGCAGTAGCCCAGCATTTCCTCGAAGGCGTCGTCCACCATCAGCTCCGTATCGTTATTGAGCAGAAGCAGGTAGGGCGCGTCCGTGAATTTCGCGCCGAAATTGTTGATGGCGGCATAATTAAAGCTTCCCTCGTAGGTCACCACCTTCACATGATCGTGCTCCGCCTTCAGCTTCTCGTAATACTCGAAGGTCTCCGGCTCCGTGCTGTTGTTCTCGACGATCAGGATCTCGTAGTTCGGATACTTCTCCCTCCGGAAAATGCTCTGGAGGCATTTGTCAAGATCCTGGATATGATCTTTATTGGGAATCAACACGGTCAACTGTGGTTGTTCCTCCCAGTGCCAGCGTGTCCGGTAAATGCCGGGATACTGGCCCATTTCCGCCGTGGCCGGAAGCCCGAGCCGCTGATAATGGTCATTGATCGCCCGCTCCCCGGCCTCGAAGGCATACAGCTTGCTCTCCGGGTTCGCGGAGGTGCTGCCCTCGAAGAAGCGCCAGAAATACAGGATCTTCGGGATATGCACGATCTGCTCCGGCGTGGTCGCCTCCGTGCAGCGAAGAATAAAATCATAGTCCTGCGCGCCGTCATAGGCTGAGCTGAAATTCCCGACCCTCTCGGCCAGCTCCCGCTTCACCACGAGAAAATGGCAGATATAGTTGACCGAGCAGAGGAAGTCCGGCGCGTAGTCCGGCTTCATGTTCGGCTGCATATGGTGCCGGGCCTCGTCCACCTTATCCTCATCGGAGTAAAGCATTTCCGCATCCGGGTACTTACGCAGCGCGTCGGCATTTTCATAGAGCGCGTGGGGGGCGAGGATGTCGTCGTGGTCCAGAAAACCGATATAATCGCCCGTCGCGGCCGCCATCGCCGCGTTGGTGTTCTCCGCGATGCGGAGCTGTTTCCCGTCGTTCCGGACAACGTGGATCCTCGGATCGCTCGCCTCGATCTCATCGAGAAGCGCAGAGAAGGCCTTCCGGTCGAAGGGCTTCTCGTCCTTAGGATCCGGCTGCCCCGAGCCGTCGCTGAGCAAAAGCTCCCAGTTCGCGTAGGTCTGCTCCCGCACCGAAGCCACCATCTCCCGCAGATACTCCTCCGGCGTCCGGTAAAGCGGCACACAGATACTGAACAGCGGCGCGGGGTCAAAAACCTCTTCCCGCTGCATCGCGAGAACCTTTTTATTCGGCAGATGCTTGGAGATCCAGGCGCCGTAGTTAATGGGCCGTGCCGCCGGGTTAAAGAACTTCTCCCGTGCACGAAATGTCCGGCCTTCTCCGTCATCGCGGAGATCGCGTCCGTCCGCAGCTCCTTCAGCATCCGCTCGCCGCCGGCGCGCAGCGCCAGATAAATGCGCTTTTTCGGCACCGGCCGGATCTCCGTCGTAAACCCGCATTTTTTCTCGATCTCGTATTCGTCAAAGATCTCGGAGACGTCCGGGCGCTCGTAGCGTTTTACCCGACAGTCGATCCGTTTTTTGTTCTCGTCGAGAACCGCGATCTCCACCGGATCCTTCGCCGCCGCCCAGCCCGTCACGCGAAGGCAGCCCTCCCCCTTGACGGGCACGCACTCGTCAATAAACAGCTTGATCGGGCGTTTCTTTTCGACAAGCTCCTTCGCCGTGATCTCGAAGGCCAGATGACGACCCTTGCGGCCCTCGGAATAAAGCTTCAGCTTTCCGCGCAGGATCGCAACGCCGGAAAGATCCACGTAAACCACCGTTTCCGCGCCGCCGTACCGCTCGTCCACGTTGTCCGTCTGCTTCTCGACCCTCGCCGGAAACGGTTCCCCGTCCAGCGTCACCGTCAGCACCGTGTCCGGCACAAGATGGCCGCGCAGAAGGTACAGCCCTTCCTCCGTCAGCGAAAACCGGTCGCTGCGCATTAAAAATCCATTATTGACAACCATATTCATCCTCTCTTCCCGTCACCGCCGCTTATCCCCCGCCTTCATTTTCTTCGAAAGCTCCTGCAGCGGCGTATAGCCGTCGGGCATTGTTCCGGCCAGCACGTAATCCGCCGCGTTATACTCCAGGTTCGGGTTAAAATACGGATCCCCCTCCCGAAAGATCTCCGGCCACCGGTCGCGGAGGATCCTCGCCTCCGCCAGCTGCCGCTCACGCTTCTTCTCGTCGATCTCGTCAAGGCCTCTGGAAACCGATTCGTAATGGTAAAGCTCGCAGAAAGCATCATAAACCACGAGAAGTCCCATCTTCCGCACCTTGAGGCACAGATCCACGTCGTTGTAAGCAACCGCCAGCGACTCCTCAAAGCCCCCGACCGTCCGGAACAGATCCGCCGGAATCATCAGGCACGCGCCCGTCACCGCCGAGACATCCTGACTCTTGGCAATCCGGCCATAGTATCCTCCGGACTCCCGCTTTTCACCCGCGCAGATATGTCCGGCGATGCCGCCGATCCCCACCACCACGCCGCAGTGCTGGAGCGTATCGTTCGGGTAAAACAGCTTTGCGCCGCAGACGCCCACGTCCCTCCGCTGGCAGTAGCCCAGAAGCTCCTCCAGCCACCGGTCCGTGATAACCTCCGTGTCGTTATTGAGGAACAGCAGGTAATCGCCGTTGGCGGACTTCGCCGCGAAATTATTGATCGCCGAGAAATTAAAGTCGTAATTCCACGTCACGACCCGGACATTTTCATGCTCCGCCCTGAGCTGCTCATAATACGCGAAGGTCTGCGCTTCACGACTGTTGTTTTCCGCGATAATAATTTCGTAATTCGAATAGGTCGACTTCTCAAAAATCGAGCACAGGCATCGCTCAAGGACCTCCTTGTGATCCTTATTCGGAATAATAATGGAAACCCTCGGCTCGCCCTGCACCGTGTACACGCTGCGGAAGCAGCCGATGTCACTCGCAAGCTCCACCCTGGCCGGGATCCCCAGACGGTCATAATGCTCCTGCACCGCCCGTTTCCCGCGCTCATAGGCGTACATCTTGCTCTCCGGATTGCCCGCCGTGGAATCCTCGTAAGCCCTCCAGTGATAAAGGAATTTCGGAACATGCACGATCTTCCGCGCCTTCTCGCAGCAGCGGAAGATGAAATCGTGATCCTGGGCTCCGTCGAACTCGCTGCGCTCAAAACGCCCGTCCGGCGACGCGGCGACCGCCACCGAGCGCCGCACACAGAAAATATGCGTAATATAATTATTACTGCACAGAAGATCGATATTAAAATCCGGCTTGAAATTCGGGCTGTAATACTCGTCCCTCTCCGGCATTTGCTTATCCTCGTCCGTGTAGATCACGTCGGCGGTCGGATTCTCATTGAGCGCCCGCACGACCTCATAGATCGCATTTGGCTCTAAGAGATCGTCATGGTCGGCGAGCAGGATAAACTCGCCCCGGGACATGCGGATCGCCGCGTTGGTATTGCCGGATATTCCCTCGTTCTCGGCCAGCTTCTGGTAAGAGACCCGCTTATCCACCAGATAGCGGTTCCGGATGAGCCTCCCCGGGCCGATCTCCGTGCTGCCGTCCGCGAGACACACTTCAAGATTCCGGTAGGACTGCCCGAGAAGACTGTCCATCAGCTCGATCAGATACTCTTCCTTCGTATTATAAAGCGGGATCACCACGGAGATGAGCGGTGAATAGGCCGGCTGGTTCGCCGTCTGGTGAAGGAATTCCTCCTTCGTAATCTGACGGTCGCGGAACCAGTCGTCGTAGCCCTCGTCGTCTACGGCAAAGGTCGGCATCCCGTGCTCGCGCATGTAGGCCTCACGAACCTTCGGGTCGAGCAGAACGCGAACGGTCTGCGTGATATAGCCCTCCGGACTGTCGAAGGCCAGCGTGATCTTCGGCTTTTTGATCTCCTTATCCGGAATCTTAAGAAGAAATCCGGCCTTCAGGTCGTGATCAAGGCTGTAGGGTCCGTTCACGTCCTCGCGGAGCTTCCAGCGAAGACGCATCGGCAGCGCGCGCTTCCCCTCCAGCGCAACGATATTCGGAACCTCATGGTGCCCGTCAAAGGCCCATCCGCGGATGACGACGTGCCCGCCCTGGTAAAGCACCTGGTCGACCTTCGCCTTCATATCGGTCTCATCCTTCTCCAGCGGCCGCCGGAGAATGGCCAGAGGATCAGGCTTCCCGGAGCCCTTAAGGAGCGCCCGGTAAACGCCGACGGAGCGGTTGCCCTCGGTTCTTGCGAGAATGTCGGCGCGTTTGAGCGCAAGCGCCCGAAGCTCCCGGTACTTTCGCTCGGCGTGCGCATAGCGCCCGCGCAGTCCGGCGATCTCCTCCTTAAGCTTCAGGACCTCCGCCGTCTCCCGCTCAAGGCGCGCGGCCTCGGCCGTCGAGAGCGGCGCGATCTTCATGGAGATCCGGATCTCCGCGGCGTCGATATTGTTAAAGGTGATTTTCGGGTCTTCCTCCGGGAAGAGGATCCTGTCCGCGGCCAGCAGCCGGCCGTCGGTTACGGCCTCCCCCAGCGGGAGCCGGGCGCCGTCGGCCTCAATACAGATCTCCGAGACCAGACAAGGCATCTCCGTGGGATCGACGCGGAAGGAACGGGTGCGGATCAGCGCAAAACGCATCGACACGCAGCCCTCGGCGTCCGCATTTTCCCGGAGCACGTTCTTTTCCGTGAAGCCCTCGCCCTGGTCAAGGTAGACGGTGACGGTCTTCTTGCCGTCGCCGTAAAGCAGCTCGCCCGTGGATTTGTCAATGCGGATGACGCCTGGCGAGATCGACGCGTAGAGATTCCGGAACGGAATATGACCGGCCTCCAGCCGCCGCTGGAACTCAATCTCCATCTCATAATAGCGGCTTTTCCGTTCTAGGTTGATATCCGCCGCCTCGAAAAGCCCGGCCTCCGCAAGAAGCGACTCCCGCCCGGTGCGGACGCCGAAATAATGCAGAATTCGCCATTTGAGGAAGCTGACCGGCACGGGGCAGGGAAATGTCCACTCATAATCGATGACCGTCCATTTGTTTCCCGTGACAAATATATTCTCCGGCAGAAGGTCGATGTCCGCCGGCACCACCGCCGGCAGTCCCTCAAGACCTTCCCACTTGCCCATTCGCTTCTCGAAGGACTCGGTCCAGGTAAATTCCGTGTTCGCAAGCCCGTCCACCTCCGCGAGAAGGTCTAAAAGAAGGGAGATCCCCTTCTCCTCACTCTCGGCAAATGCCGCCTCAAGGGTTTCTTCGAGGCTCGGGGCTTTCAGGAATTCGAAGGCGGCGGAGCCGTCCTCCAGAAGCCGCACCCGGTTCGGGACAAATCTTGTCCCGTTAAATGCGGTTTCGAGGAGCTGTCCGATTTTTTCCATGGCCGCGACGTGGCCCGCTGCTTCGGGATACTGGGGGCGCTTTCGCACGATCTTTCCTTCGGGAATACTCTCAATGGTCGTTACGACTGCCGTAGTTCTTCCCCTCTCCGTCCCGTATTTCACGTATTCAATCATGCCAACCTCCCTCGGAAATCCGGCAATACAACACCTCTAACATACCACAAATGATCCGTAAATGGCTTTTCAGCCTTCGATTTCCACAAGGAATGAGTTTGAGAACAGCGGAAACAGCCCGTCCTGGATCAGCGAATCGAACGCCTCCTTCTCATCGAAAAGGACGAGCCGCCGGCGGTCGAAGTTCCGGATGTTATCCGACAGGCTCCCGGGCTTCGGAAGGTTTTCATCCGAGTAGATCACGGTCGGGAATTTATAGTCGGGATACGGGTAGAAGAAGCGCCAGCCCTTTGCCCCGGCGGCCTCCAGCACCTTCTCGAGGCCGGGTTTTGAAAATGTCTTTGCCCGTTTTGTGTGACCGTAGCCCTCGATGCCCTCGAAATAATTTCCGGTATGGTCCTCGGTGCAGCCGGCGAAATACTTAAGGCCGAGGCGATTTTCGATGGCCATGAGAATTTTTCCGCCCGGCCCCAGATGCCGCATGATCTGCTTCAGAAATTCTTCATAGGGGTGCGCGCCCTTGATATAGCTTGAAGCGTATTCAAAGACGCCGATGAGGGTTATGATGTCATAATCCGCGGGGATATGCTTTTCAACGTCTTCAAAGTTTCCCAGATAGATACGAAGGTTGTCGGCATCCCGGTGCCTGAGGGCGTTGACCATGCTTCTTTTTTTGGAAAGGTCTACGCAGTCAACCTGGCCGGCTTTGGGCAGGATCGCGCCGGTGACGGCTCCGCAGCCCGCGCCGATTTCGAGAACCTTCATTTGGCGGGTAAAGGGGTAGTGGCGGAGGATGTTCTGGCGGGCCGATGAGAAGTGATACATGACGGGCCAGCTTTCTTCCCGGGCGACGACGCGGTCGAAGTCGGACGGATGGGTGGTTTTGGCGATTTCTACCAGGAGGTCTTCTACGTTTCCGTCGCTGTAGAGGTCTACGCCCGGGTAGTCGTCCAGTATGAGTTCTACTTTGCCGATCTTTTCAACCATGGCTTATCCTTTCAGATGTTTTTCCGGAATGGAGCTGCAAAATCAGCGGGATGGCGGCCGGGCAGATTCAGCTTTTTTCTTCGGTGATGGTCACAACAGAGTCCATGTCGTAGTATCCGACGGTATTTTTCGTGGAGATTACGGTGATTCCGATGATGTCATACAGCCTGTGGAAAACGCGGAACTGGCCTTCGTGGTAGCCGGTGCAGCCGAAGGAGAGGAGGTATTCTCCGCCCTGGAGGTTCATTTTCTGGCGGAAGGAGACGGTGATAACGTCTCCGCCGTCTTTGTGTCCCGGCGCTTTGTCTTCGTACCAGGTGTTGGTGCCGGTGATTTCGGTTCCCTGCAGGTTTTTGAAGGTATACGCCACGATGGGGTCATCGACGGAGTGGTTAAACCGAACGGTGAGCTGAATCGTAAATTCCGTGCCTTTCTCGATGCTGCCGGTCTCGTTTCCCCGCTCATCGAAGATCCGGATCTTCACGAAATCCGCCTGGCCCTCGCCATACTCGATCGTGTTCGGGTTGCGATCGAGGACGCCGGTCAGCTCGCTTTTCTTCACCTTCGCCGGTTCGGGCGCCACCGCGGCGCTTTGGGCCTCTTCGCCCGGCGCATCCGGCGCGGCCGGCGTCTTTGCTGCCGGCGCGTCCCCGGAATCGAGATTGACAAGAAGCTTCTTATATAAATCAACCATTTCCCGAGGCTCGCCCTCAGCCCGCATCACGCCCTTATTAAGCAAAATGACCCGGTCGCAGTATTTGGATATACTGGAGAGGTCGTGGCTGACGAAGAGGATGGTTTTCCCCTGCGCCTTGAACTCCTCGAATTTATGGTAACATTTGGACTGAAAAAAAACGTCGCCGACGGACAGCGCCTCGTCCACGATCAGGATCTCCGGGTCGATGTTGATGGCTACGGCAAATGCCAGCCGCACGAACATGCCGCTGGAGTAGGTTTTGCAGGGCTGGTTCACGAAGTCGCCGATGTCGGCGAAGGAGAGGATGCTGTCCATGCGGGCATCGATTTCCTCTCTCGAAAAGCCCATCATCGTGCCGTTCAAATACACGTTCTCGCGTCCCGTGTACTCCATGTTAAAGCCGGCGCCAAGTTCAAGCAGCGCGGATATGCGTCCGTTGACCTTGACCTCCCCGGAAGTAGGTGTGAGGACTCCGGTGATAATCTTCAGGATCGTTGATTTACCGGAGCCATTCGTCCCGATGATGCCGACCGTCTCCCCCTGCCGCACCGAAAAGCTCACGTCCCGGAGAGCATAAAGATCCCGGTGCCGGTTTTTCTTCGAAAACCCCAGCGCCTCCTTCAGCCGGTCCGAAGGCCGGTCATAGAGGTGATAGACCTTCGTAAGGTTCGAAACCGTCAGGGCATATTGAATCCCATTCTGTGAAACAGACATTCCATCTCCTAAAAAACAATTCCAATCGCTCACAACCGTATTGCTGTCAGCCTTAAGCGCCTTCCCGTCATCCTCAACTTACAGCACATCCGCAAAATGCACCCGCAGCCGTCTGAAAATCGCCGTCCCGATAAAGAACAGCGCCAGCGCGAACACCCAGAAATACACCGTCATCCCCAGATGCTCCGTGAACCAGGCTTTTCCGTAGATCGCGTCCCGGTAACCGTTCACGACATAGTACATCGGGTTGATCTTAAAGATCCAGCGGATATTCTCCGGGGCGATCTCGATATTCCACATGATCGGAATCGTCCAGATGCCGATCTGCAGGAAAATGCCGATAATCTGGCTCAGATCACGGAAAAAGATCACGATCGCGCAGGTGCCATACACAAGCCCCAGTCCGAAGACAAACATGCACAAAAAATAATATGGAATCTGCACAAGATAAATCGTCGGATAATACCCGTAGATCGCGGCGATGACGATGGCTAAAACCACAAAAAAGACGTGGACAAACCACGCCGAAACGGCCTTCACCATCGGCAAAATGCTGATATTAAATACCACTTTTTTGACCAGATAGCTGTACTCGATTAAGGCGTTCGTCCCCGAATTTAAAAAATCCTGAATAAAGAACCACGGAACGATTCCGCACACTAAATACATGACAAAGGGCATAGGCCCGTAGGAGCTTCGGAAGCCGATGGAAAAGACCAGCCAGTAGACCAGTACGGTCACGACTGGCTGGACAAATGCCCAAACGATGCCCAGATACGACCCCGCGTATTTTGTCTTAAAGTCATTTTTCGCGAGCTTAAGCACCAGCCCCCGGTTCCGGAGGATCTCCAGCGGCATCGCGAGAATTTTTTTCCGGAGCAGGACGATCACCGCGCAGGCAGCCGCAAAGACGGCCGCCGCGAACAGCCGCATCCGCACGTCCGAAGCTTCATTTGCCTTATAAAGAGCTGCTTTGATCCCCTCGTATGTCAACTGATAGACGAGCTGCGGATCGCCGTCCTTCGTCAGGATCTCGATGCCTTCCTCCGTCCTGGTCAGACTCTCGACATCCTGTATTCTTAAGGGGTGCAGCAAAACCTCGTCCGGAAGTTCTTCCCGCGCATCCCCGCACTCCAGCACAACCCCCGTGATCGTCCAGACCGTTTTCCGGCTGCCGAGATCCACCCGAAGAAAGGTCTTATCCGTCCGAATATGCGCCCGCGCCTCGGCCAGCTCGCCGATCTGGGCGTCGGTGTTGGGATAAGGTGTCGCCGCCGACCAGTCCGCGCTGTATTTGTCCAGCGTCGACCAATAAAGCTCCACCGTCTCCGGCTGCGAGGTTCTGAAAAACAGGCGGACATCCACATCCCCCGAGGGCGTGCTCCGCCAGTTCAAAAGCCCGATGACGATGGCGACGGCCAAAACCGCCAGCGCCGCCAACGCCAGTTTCTTTTTTCGTGACATCCCAATCCTTTCCAAATGTCTGTTTGTTTCGTTGCTCTATCGTGAACAAATTGTCGTTAACGACAGCGGCAAGATGCCAAAAACCTCAGGCCGCTTATCCTTTTGAGACACAAATCAATGATTGCGGATATCATTCGCTCACAATAGCAGATGCTTCGCATCCGTCACAGCCCGCGCGCCTTCCGGTATGCCGCGAAGCTCTCCCATTTCTTATCCTTCTCGGAGAGATTCAGCTCGACCCCCTCCTCGAACGGCCATTCCACGCCGATCTCCGGATCGTTATAGGGAAGCCCGCCCTCATCGTTCGGATGATAAAAATCCGTGCATTTGTAGCAGAATTCGGCGGTATCCGAGAGAACCAGGAAGCCGTGGGCGAAATTCTTCGGGATGAAAAACTGTTTCTTATTCTCCGCGCTAAGCAGCACCCCGTGCCATTGACCATAGGTTTTTGAGCCCGGGCGGAGATCGACCGCGACATCAAAGACCTCGCCCTTCACCACGCGGACCAGCTTGTCCTGCGGGTAATTGATCTGAAAATGCAGACCGCGAAGGACGCCGCGCGCGGAGCTTGACTGGTTATCCTGCACGAAAACCTCCGGGATGCCGGCCGCCTTGAAATCGTTGTAATTATATGTCTCCATGAAATATCCCCGCGCGTCTCCATACACCGCAGGCGTGATGACCTTAAGCCCATCGATCTCGCAGGTCTCAACCGTAATCTTGCCCATGTTCTCTCCTTTAACCGAACTATCCTTCCCCCGGCCGTCCTTCCGGGCGAAAAAGTTACTCAAGCGAAGTGAAGAATCCCAGCCGCTCATTCTCCCTTCATCTCCCGTCATTTTGAGCGAAGCGAAGAATCCCGGTCTCGCGGCATCCCTTCTGCTCCCGTCCTTCCGGGCGAAGTAAAAATTCCAGCCTCGCGGCATCCCTTCTGAAAGAATCCTTTATTTACAGTCCTTCATAGATATCCATGAGGTACTGCCCGTAAGCCGTTTTTAAGAGCGGCTCGGCCAGCTTCTTCAGCTGCTCCTTATCGATGAAGCCGCGCTTATACGCAATCTCCTCGATACAGGAAATATACAGTCCCTGCCGTTTCTGGAACGCGGAGACGAAATCCGCCGCGTCGAGCAGCATATCGTGATTTCCGGTATCCAGCCAGGCAAAACCGCGTCCAAGCGTTTCGACAAGAAGATCGCCACGCTCCAGATAGACATTATTCACACTCGTGATCTCAATCTCCCCTCGGGGCGACGGCTTCACATTTTTCGCGATCTCCACGACATCGTTGTCATAGAAATAAAGCCCCGGAACCGCGTACTTCGACTTCGGATGCTCCGGCTTTTCTTCAATGACGTAATAGCCGAAAATCGTCGCGCCCTTCGTGCGGGCTGCCACCCGCCTAAGAACCTTCGTGAAGCTCTGTCCGTAGAAAATGTTGTCTCCGAGAACCAGTGCGACGCAGTCATCGCCGATAAACGACTCGCCGATGATAAAAGCGTCCGCAAGGCCGCGCGGATACTCCTGCACGGCATAGGTAAAGGACATTCCCAGCTGACTGCCGTCTCCGAAAAGCTCCTGGAACGCCGGAAGGTCGCGAGGCGTCGAGATGATCAGCACCTCCCGGATCCCCGCCAGCATCAGTGTGGAGAGCGGATAATAAATCATCGGCTTATCATAAACCGGCATCATTTGCTTCGACATCGCCTTCGTCAGCGGATACAGGCGTGTACCCGCGCCGCCGGCAAGAATAATTCCCTTCATAATTATATACCCTTTCTCTTCGCCGTGCTCCCGGCCATCCGATTCTCGGACAAGCACCGTCTTTTCCGGCTATTTATCCGAAGCACGGCGCTTTTCCGGCTTTCATTCTCGGACAAGTGCCGTCTTTATCCGGCCATTTATCCGAAGCCCGGCGCATTTCCGTTTTTTATCCGCGGTTTGCATACATATCTTCGTAGTACTTCTGGTAATCGCCGCTCGTCACATGCGCCATCCACTCTTCATGGTCAAAATACCAGCGGATCGTCTTCTTGATTCCCTCCTCGAAGCAGGTCTCCGGGTACCAGCCGATCTCCGCCTTGATCTTATCCGGCGCGATCGCGTATCTTCGGTCATGTCCCTTGCGGTCCTCAACGTATTTGATCAGATCCTCACTCACGGCCGCCTTCCTCGGATCCTCGTCCGACAGCGCCTCCCGAAGCTGGGCGATGATGGTCTTCACGATCTGGATATTCTCCCGCTCGTTGTGTCCGCCAATATTGTAGGTCTCGAAAAGCCTTCCCTTCTCCTGCACCATGTCAATCCCCTTGCAGTGGTCCTCGACATAGAGCCAGTCGCGGATATTCTTGCCGTCGCCATACACCGGCAGAGCCTTCCCGTGCAGCGCGTTGTTGATCATCAGCGGAATCAGCTTCTCCGGGAACTGATACGGTCCATAATTGTTCGAGCAATTCGTAATATTTGCCGGGAAATGATACGTGTCCATGAAGGCCTTGACCATGAAATCCGAGCTCGCCTTCGAGGCCGAATACGGGCTGTGCGGATCATAAGGCGTGGTCTCGTAGAAATAATCCTCAGGGTTCGAGAGCGAGCCGTAAACCTCGTCCGTCGAGACGTGAAGGAACTTTTTGTCCTCCGGATACGTCCCGTCCGGAAGCTCCCAGGCATTCCGCGCCGCGTTCAGCATCGTCAGCGTCCCAAGAACATTTGTCCGGACAAATACGCCCGGATCCTTGATGGAGCGGTCCACATGACTCTCCGCCGCAAAATGCACCACCCGGTCAATATCATTTTCCTCAAAAATATTTACGATTGCCTCCGAGTCGCATATGTCCGCGCGAACGAAACTGTAATTCGGCAAATTCTCGACGTCCCGAAGATTCTCCAGGTTCCCCGCGTAGGTCAGCTTGTCCACGTTAATGATCCGGATGCTGTCGCCGTACTTCTTAAACATATAGTGGATATAGTTTGAGCCGATAAATCCGGCTCCGCCTGTAACGAGATACGTTCTCATAACACTCTCCTCTTTCTGTTGACTTAAAACAATCCACTTTTTATTATAGCATCATCCACCGCCACTGACAAGCATATAAGAGCCGTACTTCGCAAAAGACCGTTGTTGATGTTCATAATGGTCCCCGATACCATCACTCTACGATCCGTTTTATCCTTTTTTTCCACGCACGATCAGCGCTTCAAACCGATGATCCTTCGTCAACACGGTCATCAGTTCAACACCTCATCCACATGGTCTGTTTTTTCATTTCAAATCATCCAGATTGGCAGGATGAAAATGTTTCTGTCAATTGCGGATAATTCTTTCCTCAGGCATAGAATAGCACCTGCCCCTCTCGGTAACGATCCCTTATCCAGTATCGTAAACGCTGAAGTCAGTTCTGTTCCTGGATTTATAGATTTCTTGATTTCCATGGGATGCAGTTCGCCATCTGCTTCGATAACCATGTCGATCTCATTGGTGTCTTTATCCCGGTAATAACGGATCAGGCATTCCTTTGCGCTGTTCTGCCAAGTCTTTCTGATCTCTGCAGCCGTATAGTTCTCCAGAATCGCACCATTAATCGCCCCATTCATAAGGATTTCCGGGCTGGAATACTTCGTTAAATACGCTACCAGGCCTGTATCAAAAAAATAAGTGCCTGACGTTCCACCCGGCAATCACAAAATCAACTCTCCAGTCTGCCCAAATACTTCGGCTGCTCATCCGCCGGAATCCTCAATACATCCATCGCCTGCTGCGCGGTAAATTTCAACGCTTCCTTTGGCTTCCACCCGATCCAATACTTCGCACATATTACTGACTTTGCCTCCTTCATCACCAATCAGCGCTTCAAACCGATGATCCTTCGTCAACACGGTCATCAGCTTCAACATCTCATCCACATGGCGGAACCTCACGGGATCCGTCGGCCGATAGTCGGGGTTATTCCGCTTGCGGATAAAATAATCCGCAACCACCTTGAAATCACTGTGGAAACGCCCAATGGCTGTTTCCGGCAAACGCGCGATCTCAAACAGGTTGATCTTATAGTCGTTCACATATGGCCTGATCTTTTCCGGAATCTTCACGATGTCGAAAATCGTTTTCTTTTTCCCCCACGGCTTATCTCCAAAATACAAAACCAGCGTCACGACCGGATACCGGTCCGGCGTTTCAAGCTCCGCACGGTACGCCGCCCCGTCATACCCGATCACCCGAAGCGGCATGTCACGATCATAGGATGTCTGATTCTCGATCCCAAGTAAAGCGATCCGCACATTCACCCGCTCGCCCTTCTGATCCGTCCCCATAAGCTTCCAGTGTTTTTTCCGTAATATCCTTCTCAGCCAATGCCTCTTCCTCCTTAATCATCAGTCAGAAACCCGGCCGGCTGTGCTCATCTTAACACACCCGCAAACGCGTTTCAACAACAGGCCCCTGAAGAACATTTCAAACGTATGTTCTATTGTTATTCTACCACCATTAATCCTCGATGTCAATCAAAATTTCGAACGTATTTTCGTTTTGCAAATGCAAAGATATCCTTCTTCTTCAACATCCTGTTGCCATCTTGTTATCAAACTTATGTTTAGCAGATTTTCA
>CACZBB010000072.1 GCA_902779245.1 uncultured Lachnospiraceae bacterium
AAACGTCCACTCCGACAGAAACGTCCACTGGACGTTTCTGCTGGATGCTAAGGCACGGACGTTTCTGCTGGATGCTAAGGCATGGACTGTTTTCTGTACGCTGAGGCGTGCCATCGCCCGCATGGCGATTTCATTGCAAAACGCCTTCGTTTCTGGTCACTGTGTGACCAGAAACAGAAAAAAACTTCAAGACTCTTGCATTTGTCGAAAATATACAGTAAACTGATAAAAGCAAGCTGCTTTTTTCATTGAAAAAATAAAAGTACCGGCAAATGCGTGAATCCTGAGCATTTGCCGAGATAAATACAGGAGGTCCGTTATGTCTTCCAGGAATGCTATTATCACGATCGGCCGGCAGACGGGTTCGGGTGGCCGTTCGATCGGGCGGCAGATCGCAAAAAAGCTGAACGTCCCGTTTTATGACAAGGAGCTTCTTGAGCGCGCCGCGAAGGAGAGCGGTCTTTGCAAGGAGATCTTTGAGGAGCACGACGAGAAACCAACCAACAGTTTCCTGTACTCCCTTGTCATGGACGGCTTTTCCTACGGCTATTCCAGTCCCATCGGCGGCGATATGCCGATGGATCACAAGCTCTTCATCGCCCAGTTCAACACCATTAAAAAGATCGCCGCGGAAGGCTCCTGCGTCATCGTCGGCCGCTGCGCCGACTACGCGCTGGCCGGCAATCCGGGACTCCTGAGCGTCTTTATCCACGGGAACACGGATGACCGCGTCCGGCGGCTCATGAAGCTTTACGACCTGAAGGAAAACAAAGCGCGGGAGCTGATCCTGAAGACCGATAAAAAGCGCAGCAGCTACTATAATTATTATACGGATAAGCGCTGGGGGAGCGCTTTTTCCTACGATCTGTGTTTAAACAGCTCGGCCTTCGGACTTGAAGGCTGCGCGGAGGCGATCATGCACGCCGCAGAGGCGAAGGGGATCCTGTAAACACTTACATGTTTCTGGTCACACGGTGACCAGAAACGAAGGCGTTTTGCAATGAAATCGCCCTGCGGGCGATGGCACGCCTCAGCGTACAGAAAACAGTCCGGTGGACAGGCTGATTTATGTCACTGGCCCGTACCAAACAGCGACGCGCAGCTAGTCCTTTAGGGCGAGTGTTTGGCACGGGAGTGACTTGTAACACTTACATTCATTTTCATTATCCGGAAAGGCAGTCTGCCATGGATCATGACGGCAAGCAGATCATGAAAAAATACGGCCCGTTCGCTTTTGCGATCATCGCGGCGGCGATCGTGCTGTATTTCATCTTGTTTCGCGGGGAAGTCCTCGGCGCCGTGCTTTCGAAGTGCGGCGCCGTCCTTACGCCCATCATTTACGGCTTCGTCATTGCCTACGCGCTGAATCCGCAGATGCGGCTCATCGAAAAAGCCCTTCTGATGCTTCTGCGAAAACGGAAAAAGCAGCCCACCCGAAAACTCCTGATGACGATCCGCGTGATCAGCACGATCCTGGCGGTTCTCATCCTCCTGCTTATCGTTTATTCTCTGATCGCCCTGATGATCCCTGAAATCATCAAGAGCATTGAGAATATCCGGAATAATCTCTCCGTCTATGGCGAAAACATCGAAAAATGGCTCTCGACCGTCAGCGGCGGCGAGAAGGACAGCTCCTTCAAGGAGACGATCGACAGCGCGGTGGCGGCCATTCAGAAATGGGTGAGCGAGCAGGTATCGCCCGAGATGGATCAGATCATCAAACAGGTGACCTCCGGCGTCCTCGACCTCCTTGTCTTCTTCAAGAATATTTTCCTCGGGCTGATCGTGTCCGTCTATGTCCTGATCACGCAGGAGACGATCCTTGCAAGGTTCCGCCGCGCCGTCTACGCGTTCTTCAACGTGGCCGTCGCGAACCGCATTCTCAAAAATCTGCGCTTCATCGACGAGAAGTTCGGCGGCTTCCTCATCGGTAAGTTCATCGACTCCCTGATCATCGGCGTTATCTGCTATATCGGAGTCCGGATTCTGCAGATGCCCTATGCCCTGCTGATCTCCGTTGTGATCGGCATTACGAACATCATTCCGTTCTTCGGGCCGTTCATCGGGGCGATCCCGTGCGCCTTCCTGATCTTCTGCGTGGATCCGATCAAGGCGCTCTACTTCATCATTTTCATCTTCGCGCTCCAGCAATTCGACGGAAACTTTCTGGGACCGAAGATCCTCGGCAACTCCGTCGGCGTCTCGACGTTCATGGTCCTTGTCGCCATCCTGATCGGCAGCGGATTTTTCGGCATCGTCGGCATGATCATCGGCGTCCCCATCTGCGCGGTCATCACGGCGCTCATCCAGACCTACGTGCTCAAGCAGATCGGCAAGAAAAACCTTCCGGGCAAGCTTGACGATTACCGGAAGATGGATCATGTGGACCCGTGGACACGCAAGCCTGTCCGCTACGAGAATGAGCTGGAGGACGCCAGCTTCTATCACAAGCTGAAGTCGCGGCCGAAAACGCTCGAAGGCATGGAGATCACCACGAAGGACAATCCCTGGGATCTTACCGACGAGGATGTGGAGACCGACCGCCTGCTCTTCCAGACAGAGCTGGAGGCTGACCGGGAGTACTGCAAGAAGGCCGATTCCATCGACGACAGCAACGTTTACGACGCCGCGGAGGCCGGCGGGCAGGCCGCCCGGTCCGCGGATGTGCTGCTTCGGAGCAAGACAAGAGGGAAAAAATGAGAGACTTTGTGGTGACAAAGGTCGTTTCCGGGGACAGGGAGCTGCTTGCCGCGTGCCTTTTTGACGGGCTTCGCCTGGAGGAGCTTCTCATCGAGGATCCCGCCTCGGCCTCGCTCGTCGGCGGGATCTTCGCGGGAACTCTTGATACAAAGTCGAAGGGCACCGGCGGGGCCTTTATCCGCCTTAACAAAGATACCCGATGCTTCGTCAAAGCCTTCGACCCGAAAAAAAGCGGCGGCGGAAACGTGGCGGTACAGATCACCAAGGACGCCGCCGGCGGCAAACAGGCCGCGGCGACGCAGGAGCTTTGCCTTCCCGGACGCTATGTTCTCGTATCCGACCGGGAGCCCGGACTGTCCGTCTCCGCAAAGCTTGCGCCGGCCGAAAAGCGGAGGCTCCGGGAGACTTACGGTGAGGCGCTTCGCTTCCCGGACTGTCACGTTCTCCTTCGGACGGAGGCGGCCGCGGCCGACGCCGGAACGATTCTGACGGAAGCGGGAGAGCTTCGTCAGAAGCTCCTTAAGATCCATAAAAACGCGGAAAATGTTTCGGCCGGCACCTGTCTGCTGCGGCCGGAGCCTTTTTTTCTGAGATTTTTCGAGGAGCTTTCGGCATCGCCCGAGCGTCTCCTTACGGATCTTTCGCTGGCCGAAGAGCCTCTACGGCGGCTTGCCCTGAAAAGGGGGCTTGTCTATACCGATAAGAAACCCGGTACGCTTGCTTACGCGGAGCTCTACGGCCTGAAAACCGAGCTTGTCCGGCTTTCCGGCCGCTGCGTTCATTTAAAATGCGGGGCGGAGCTCATCATTCAGCCGACGGAAGCCTTCGTCAGCGTAGATGTCAACAGCGCACATCAAAAAGGCGCGGCCACCCCGGAGCGGAACGCCCGCCGGATCAACGAGGAAGCCGTCCGCGAGCTCTTCCGGCAGATGCGCCTTCGGCGGCTTTCGGGAATGATCCTGGCAGATCTGATCAACATGAGTGAAGTGAGGGACCGCGGGGAGGTGCTTGCGCTCGCGAAGGAAATCGCGGCACATGAGCGCGTAAAGACCGAGGCGGTGGATATTACGCCGCTCGGGATCCTTGAGCTCGTCCGGGAGAAGAGCGGCCCGACGCTTTATGAGGTTCTTAAAGGCAAAGCCGGCGCAAATCCCGGAGAATAATAAATAATAAATTCTTTGATTGAAGATCATAATTTGCTTTTTCGAAAGGCAAATGTATGCTATAATGAAAAAGTGCAGCCCATGAACGCCGGGATCCGGTTCGCCGGAGCGGCGGCGGGATTTGTGAATGAGCAAGAATTAATAGGGAGGTTGTCATGCTGGAGAGATATGCGGCAGAAGAAATGCAGGAGAAATATGGGGAGATATCTTCGGCAGTCCACGAAAAGGGTACGCCAATTATCATCACGAAAGACGAGAAGGAGGATCTTGTCGTTCTTGACCCGAAGCGGTATAACCAGCTGCTAAAGCTCCTTCAGGAGAGCACGAAGAAAGCAGCGGATACGGCCAACGCAGTCGCGGCCCCGGTCGCGGCCCAGGGGCTTTTGGCTGTGGAAGAGGCCGTGCGCCGGCGCGAGTCCATGACGACCTCCGCGCCGAAGGGCGGCTTCGCCATTGAGACGGATAAGCTCACGAAGATGTACGGCTCCTTCGCCGCGGTGGACGCTGTTTCGATTCATGTCCGCTACGGCGCGATCTACGGGCTTGTCGGCAAAAACGGCGCGGGCAAGACGACGCTGATGCGGATGCTTCTGGGCCTCTCGATCCCGACGGACGGAGAGGTCATGCTGATGGAACGCAGAGGCAGCGATCTTTATATGGTCCGCCGGCATACCGGCTCCATCATTGAAAATCCCACCTTTTATAAAGACATGTCGGTCTATGAAAACCTTGCGATCCGTGCGCAGCTGATCGGTCTTTCCTCCGCGAAACAGAAGATCCGCGAGGTTCTGGAGCTGGTCCGTCTGCAGGATCAAGTGAACAAGCGGGCCGGAAGCCTGTCGGAAGGCATGCGTCAGGCGCTCGGCATCGCCGCGGCGCTGCTGGGAGATCCGGAGATCCTGATCCTCGACGAGCCGATCAACGGGCTCGATCCGCAGGCGATCGCGAACATCCGCGAGATCCTGATTCAGGTCAGCGCCCGGGGCGTGACGGTGCTGATCTCCAGCCATATTCTCAGCGAGCTGGAAAAGATCGCGACGGATTACGGCTTCCTTGTCAACGGAAAGCTTGTCAAGGAGATCAGCGCGAAGGAAATCGTAGAGCAGAAGATTGATCTCGAGGCGGAATTCCTCCGGCTCGCGAACCAGTGACGCTTGTCTTGATGGGAGGTTTGCTATGGTTAAGTCAGAAATCTACAAGTTATTTAAATACAAGGCCTTCTGGATCGTTTTTCTCCTTCAGATCGGCCTCTCAACGCTCCTGACGTTCATCGATACGCCGAAAACCCTGTCCGCGGCGCTTACGAGCCTGGATGTCACCGCATCCTTCTTCCTGGTCTTTATCGTGAACGCGATCGCCCGGAACGACTTCCAGGAAGGCACCATGAAGAATATCATTGCCTGCGGCATCAGGCGCTCGACGGTTTTCCGCGCAAAGCTGATCGTTTCGTTCCTCGCGGCGCTCCTTTTGCTGGCGGCGGACGGCGCGATCCGGGTCATCATCGCTTTTGTCAAGGGCGCGACCCTCGGCGGCGAGCTGATCCCGCTGATCATCGCGATCGCCCTGCAGGTTCTGATGGTTCTGCTGTATGCCTGTATTTTCTTCTCGTTCTCCTACCTGCTCTATAAGGGACCGTGGGGCATGCTGATTTCGCTGTATTTCGTGCTGTTCTCGTCCTTCACGATGGCCATGGCGGACTTCTTCCTGAAGCTTCCGGTGACGCTCAGCAATTACACGGTCGCCCATCTTTCGACCGTCGCCCATAACCTCGTCTTTAACCTTGACACCCTGCTTCCGGTCCTCATCGTCACGCTCCTTGTGTGCGGTCTCACCATCCTGGTCTATGCCGTCACCGCAAAGCGTGAGATCCGGTAAAACCGCGGAAGCGAAAAGGCTTTTCGCCGTAAATCGCCCTTCGACAAAAAAGCGGAATGCCGATCTGTGACAGATTGCAGTTTAGCGGTTTAACCTCGCCGCCGGCCCCAGCCGGCGGCGAGGTTCTTTCGTTACGGTGAACGGAGTGAACCTTAACCAACCCCGGCTCACCGTTGACGCCGCGGCCTATTAACCCTTGTGAACCCGGCGAAACTGTGCTATAGTAAAGCCAGAATTCTGTTTTTTCCCTTAGAGGGATGGTTGTCGAAAAACCTGGGAGGTAATTATGTCCACCAACGAAACGCAGAAGTATCCGGCCCCCGTCGCCCCGCTCAAGCTCATCAGTCTACTCGGCGCTGAAGATATGGCTGCAGCCATCGACGCCGCCCTGGTCAAAACCCGCAAGAATACCATAGCGCACCGGCCGGAGCTTGAAAACACCTTTGGCTACTATGAAAAATCCTACCTCGCGAGGATTCGCTGCTCACGTTACGGTACCGGTGAGGGAAAGGCCACGATCCTCGATTCTGTCCGCGGCTGTGATCTCTTCATCCTTGGCGACGTGACGAATTACAGCATTACCTATAAGGTCTGCGGCAAGGAAAACCATATGTCCCCGGACAACCATTTTCAGGATCTCAAGCGCGTCATTTCCGCGGCCAGCGGAAAAGCGCACCGGATCTCCGTGATCCTTCCGTTCCTCTACGAGAGCCGCCAGCATCGCCGCACGGGCCGCGAGTCCCTCGACTGCGCGATGGCGTTAAAGGAGCTCGCCGACTACGGTGTCTCCAATATCATCACCTTTGACGCCCACGACCCCCGCGTCATGGACGCGATCCCTCTGATCAGCTTCGACAATTTCATGCCGACCTACCAGTTCCTCCGCGCCCTGCTCAAGGCCGAACCCGACCTGATCTTCGACCGGGATCACTTTATGGTCATCAGCCCCGACGAGGGAGCGACCGGCCGGGCGGTCTATTTTTCCAACATCCTCGGTGTCGATATGGGCTGCTTCTACAAGCGCCGCGACTATACGAAGGTGGTAAACGGAAAGAACCCCATCGTCGCGCATGAATTCCTCGGAGATTCCGTCGAGGACAAGGACTGTGTCATCATCGATGATATGATCTCCTCCGGCGGCTCAATGCTGGATGTCTGCAAGCAGATGAAGGCCCGCGGCGCGCGCAGGGTTTTCATCTGTACGACCTTCGGCCTCTTCACCGACGGCCTCGCTAAATTCGACAAGTATTACGAAGACGGACTGTTTGACCGCCTGATCACGACCAATCTGACCTATCGTCCGGCGGAGCTCATGGACCGTCCGTATTATGTCACGGCCAATATGTACAAATATATGAGCAGCATTATCGACACGATGAATCACGATATGTCCGTCGAGCGCGTCAAGAGCACCACGCACAAGATCAACAAGATGCTCGAAAAGAGCCGCCGTCAGAACGCCGAGGACGCGGATGCCGCGATCTGACGCGAGCGCCGGGGCGGGCAGACGCTCGCTGCCTGCGTTATTTCACCCGGGTGTGACGGATCGCCCGAAAGACCGATAAAGGAGCTTCGTACATGGCTAAGAAAATGCGGGGACACCGGATCTTTCGGGTGCTGCCGGGAGGGATCGCGGAGGAGATGGGGGTCGAACCCGGGATGTACCTGGTCTCGGTCAACGGCCACGAAATCGAAGATGTCTTCGATTACCGTTTTTACATGACAGAGGAGCATCTTGAGATCCTCATCCGCGAAGAAAGCGGCGAAGAGACGCTGCTGGAGATCGACCGCGATCCGGACGAGGAATTCGGGATCGAGTTCGAGAGCTCTCTCATGAGCGAATACCGGAGCTGCAAAAACCGCTGCATCTTCTGCTTTATCGATCAGCTCCCCAAAGGCCTCCGTCCGACCCTGTATTTTAAGGACGACGATTCCCGCCTGTCCTTCCTGCAGGGCAATTATGTCACCTTGACCAATATGTCCGACCGCGATATTGACCGGATCATTCAGTTCCGGATGGAGCCGATCAACGTCTCGGTCCATACCACCAACCCCGCCCTGCGCCGAAAGATGCTGGGCAACCGTTTTGCGGGAGACATATTTCCGAAGCTCCGTCGGCTCGCGGACGCGGGCATTGAGCTGAACGGCCAGATCGTCCTCTGCCGGGGCGTCAACGACGGAGAGGAGCTGGAGCGGACCATCCGGGAGCTCGCCTCGTACCGCCCGGCCATGCGGAGCGTGTCCGTCGTACCCGTGGGTCTCACAAAATACCGGGAGCATTTGCCGCGTCTTGAGCCCTTCGACCGGGAGAGCGCGGGCGAGGTCATCGACCGCATAGAAAGCTGGCAGCGAAAGCTTGCGGCCGACGGCATTTGCCCGGAAACACCGCACTTTATCCACGCCTCGGATGAATGGTACATTCTTGCCGGGCGGGAAATGCCCGAGGAGGAGCGCTACGACGGTTATCTTCAATATGAAAATGGCGTCGGCATGGTTCGGCTCATGGAGACGGAGGTCCGCGCGGAGCTCAGAGAGCTTACGGAAAATGCGCCTCCGGGCTTTTCTGTGCCCTGCCGGAGCATGACCCTCGTATGCGGAACGCTCGCAGCCGGTCATATCCGCCGTTTCATGCAGCTCGTTGAAGATGCGTTTCCTTCCGTCCGCGTGCGGGTGCAGCCGATCCGGAACGACTTTTTCGGCCCGTCGATCACGGTCACGGGCCTCGTGACGGGGCAGGACCTCATCGCCCAGCTGAAAGAGATCCGGGAACAGGATCCCGGCGCTCTCGGCGAGGAGCTCCTTCTTCCGGTAACGATGCTGCGGAGCGGCGAAAAGGTCTTTCTCGACGACCTCACGACGGACGATGTGGAGCGCGAGCTTTCGCTCCCTGTCCATGTCGTCTGGGCGACCGGCACGGAGCTCGTCCGCGCGGCGCTGGGCCTTGCGCCGCTGCACGACGGACGGCGTCAGCTTTATGAGAGCTGGGAGCCGGAGGAAAAGGCAGAAACGCTTACATGAAGGAAGGTTATCGGACGCGGAGGCGGCGGAACCGTACTTTATGGATCAATCATCATCAACATCCGGAGGAGTGAGCCATGAGCAAACCCATCGTCGCCGTTGTCGGGCGGCCAAACGTCGGGAAATCGACGCTCTTTAATGCCCTGGCCGGCGGAAACATTTCCATCGTGCAGGACACGCCGGGGGTCACGCGCGACCGCATTTACGCGGAAGTGAGCTGGACCGGCTATGAATTCACGCTGATCGATACCGGCGGTATCGAGCCGGAATCCGCGGACGTTCTCCTTCGGCAGATGCGGGAGCAGGCCGAGATCGCGATCGACACGGCGGATGTGATCATCTTCCTCGTAGACGCGAAGGACGGTCTCGTGGACGCGGACGCGTCGGTCGCGGACATGCTGCGCCGGGCGAAGAAGCCGGTCGTCCTCGCCGTCAACAAGGTGGACAGCTTCGGTAAACAGCAGGCGGATATTTTCGAGTTCTATTCGCTGGGTCTTGGGGATCCGCTGCCGATCTCGGCAGCCAACCGCCAGGGGCTCGGCGAGCTTCTCGACGAGGTCACGAAGGACTTCGATGCCGGCCTGTTCGAGGAGGAGGAGGAGGAAAAGATTCCCCGGGTCGCGATCGTCGGCCGTCCGAACGTCGGCAAATCCAGCATGATCAACCGGCTTTTGGGAGAGAACCGTCTGCTTGTCTCCGACATCGCCGGGACGACCCGCGACGCGGTGGACACGAAGATCACTTATAATAAGAAGGAATACATTTTCATCGACACGGCCGGCCTTCGGCGGAAGAGCCGGGTGAAGGAGGAGCTGGAGCGGTACAGCATCATCCGCACGGTCACGGCCGTGGAACGGGCCGACGTGGTGGTCGTGGTCATCGACGCGGTGGAGGGCATCGCCGAGCAGGACGCGAAGATCGCCGGCATCGCCCATGACCGCGGCAAGGGCATCGTCGTCGCCGTCAACAAATGGGACGCGGTGGAGAAGGATACGAACACGTCCGTGGAATACGCGCGGAAGATCCGGCAGATTCTTTCCTACATGCCCTACGCGGAGATCCTTTTCGTCTCCGCAATGAGCGGTCAGCGGCTTCCGAAGCTTTTCTCGGCCATCGACCTTGTTCTGGAAAACCAGAACCGCCGGATCTCCACGGGGCTTCTCAACCAGATCCTTGCCGAGGCCGTAGCGCTTAACACGCCGCCGACGGATAAGGGCCGGCGGCTCAAGCTCTATTACATGACGCAGGTCGCCGTGGCTCCGCCGACCTTTGTCATCTTTGTCAACGACAAAAAGCTGATGCATTTTTCTTATCAGCGATATATTGAAAATAAGATCCGGGAGTCCTTCGACTTCCGCGGCACCTCGCTTCGGTTCATCGTCCGGGAACGCTCGGAAAAAGACGGAACGCGTGATTAAGGAGCTGTCACGAAATAAAATGTACAGATTGCGTAGGATATTTTTCCGAGGGCAAGGAAGAAAGCCGAAGTCGTAGCGGGCTACGACAAGGTTTTC
>CACZBB010000073.1 GCA_902779245.1 uncultured Lachnospiraceae bacterium
AAAGCCGAAGTCGTAGCGGGCTACGACAAGGTTTTCTGACGCAGACATCGGGAAAATAGACAAGCAAGATGTGCAAGTTATTTCGTGACGGTTCCTTAGTTGATTCCGAGAATCTCGAGGACGGTTTCGGGCATGTCGGCGATGTCACAGACGCGGCTGTGGCGGATGGGAGCGGTGCGGATGTCGGTGATGGCCGCGGGCTCTTTGGTTCCGGAAAGCTTCGAGAGCAGGTCGATCAGCGTAAAGTCCGCAAGCTCTCCCGTCTTTTCTCCGTCCCGCGCACCCCCGGCCAGGATCGCTTCCGCCTCCTTCGGCGCGATCGCCCCGAGGACGGCATTGGCGAATTTATACGGGCTGGCGGTCGAGGCGATGACGGTCGGCGTGGTGTCCCCCGTCTCCTTCGCGTACCGGCGGTAGACGGCATTTGCAATACCTGTATGCGTATCAATCACGTATCCGGTGTTCTCATAGAGCTCCCGGATGCCCGCGAAGTTCTCCGCTTCCGTCGCGCATCCCCCAATAAACTCCGCGAAGGCCTGACGCATCTCCGGACTCAGCTCGTAGCGGCCCTCGGACGAAAGCTGTTCCATGAAGGAGCGCGTCTTTTCCGCGTCCTCCCCGGCGGCGCGGTAGACGAGCCGCTCCAGGTTCGAGGAGACCAGGATATCCATGGACGGGGAGCTCGTCAGAAGGAAGGGACGATTCTTGTCATAGACGCCGCCCGCAAAGAAGTCCGTCAGCACCCGGTTCTCGTTGGACGCGCAGATCAGACGGTGAACGGGAAGGCCCATCTGCTTCGCGTAATCGGCCGCGAGGATATTGCCAAAGTTTCCGGTCGGCACCGTGATATTGATTTTCTCACCCTCCGCAATCGCGCCCCGGCGAAGGAGCTGGCAGTAGGCATAGACATAGTACACGATCTGCGGCACCAGACGGCCGATGTTGATCGAGTTCGCCGAGCTGAAACGGAAGCCATGCGCGGCAATCCTCTCTCCGAGCGCCGGATCGCTGAACATGCGTTTGACGGCGGTCTGCGCGTCGTCAAAATTCCCGCGGATCGCCACGGCGGCCGTATTTGCCCCCCGCTGCGTCCGCATCTGACGCTCCTGAATGCGGGAAACGCCGTCCTTCGGATAAAAAACAATGATCCTGGTGCCGGGCACGTCGGCAAATCCCGCCATCGCGGCTTTGCCGGTGTCGCCGGAGGTGGCCGTCAGGATGACGATCTCCTGCTCCTCGCGATTTTTCTTCGCGGAGGTCACCATGAGGTGCGGCAGGATGGAGAGCGCCATGTCCTTGAACGCGATGGTTGCTCCGTGGAAGAGCTCAAGATAGTACGCGCCGCCACGCTCCTCGAGCGGGGCGATCGCCGGGTCGTCGAATTTTTCATCGTAGGCGCGGCAAATGCAGTCCCTGAGCTCTTCTTCCGTGAAGTCCGAGAGGAAAGGCCGCATAACCTCGTAAGCGAGGTCTCGGTAGCTGAGCCCGGCGAGCTCCCCGAGGGGCTTTTCAAGAGCCGGGATGGCCGTCGGCACGTAGAGGCCGCCGTCCGGGGCAAGGCCCTGGAGGATCGCCCGCGAGGCCGTGACCGGCGCCGCGTCGCTTCGGGTGGATCTGTACAAGATATTCATAATCGCCTCCTGCTTATCAAAATTCCAAAATTCCGCCGGATGATCGCGCAATGCGCAAGATCTGGTATTATCTGTAAGTGACTTGTATTGTATCATTGAAAAGGAGGGAACGCAACCGTGTTCTTTCCCGGACGGATTGTCTATCCGCACGCGCCCTCGCCCCCGCGGCGGACATGACCAAAACTTTCCATAAGCCTTTTTGATCGGAATTTTCAATTTGTCATATACCAAAAAGGTGGACTTTTTTCAAATTCTTGCTATTTTAATTATTGATATTATAAATATATGAAATTCTATGCCTAATGTTATATATTGTATAGGCAGGGGGGAAAAGTCAAAATATATTAAACAAGGAGGAAGGCCGCGACGATTCGGGGTCGGTCGAAGGCCAAAGTATCATGAACGAAGAACAATTCAGCAAACGTCTCACGCAGCTTCGCATGGAGAAGGGTGTCTCCGCGCGTGACATGAGTTTGTCTCTTGGCCAAAGCGAAGCTTACATCAACCGCATCGAGAACCGCAAGATGATGCCTTCCATGCCAGCCTTTATGAATATCTGCGAGTATCTTGGAATCTCACCGAAAGATTATTTTACCATCGACAATGGTGTCGCGCCGAGCAGAGATCTTCTCAGTGCTTATCAGAAGCTTTCCGTAATGCCGCGCGACCGTCAAAAGCACATCATCGACATCATCAACGATCTTGCACAATAAAACGCCTTATTGTTTTGACTTTCCATAACTGAAAAAGCAGAGGACCGTCACGGTTCCTCTGCTTTTTTTGTTCACAAGGCACGTAAGAAAATCAAGCTGCCTGCGGCAGCGCGCGGGCCGCGAGGCAGGCAGAGGTCCGGCGTTCGCCTCCCTCTGTCCGATTTTTCGGAAGCTGACCGTAAGCCGGCCGCGGGCCGATCGCACAGATTCCGGCCGTGAGCCGGCCGCGGGAAGACGCCTTAAAACGGGACCTCGCCGGCGAGGAGGATCTCGTCGAAATCCTCTTCGTCGAGGGTGTTCTGGCCGTCGGCGGCGATGGCCGGTTTTGGCCCGGTCTCCGCTACCATACTGAATCCCGCGTCCGCTTCGTCTTCCGGATCCATCTCCGGCTCTGCTCCCGGGTCAGTCGTTTCCGGAGCTTCCGGGACAGTTTTCGCTGTCTCCGTTTCGGTTGTTTTCTCCGGCTCTGCCGTCTTTATTTCCGATATTTCTGCTTCCGGTTTTTCGGCTCCCGGTCCGGATGTTGTCTGTTCCGGTCCGGGTGTTGTTTGTTCCGGTCCGGAGGTTGTTTGATCCGGTCCGGGTGTTGTTTGTTCCGGTCCGGGTGTTGTTTGTTCCGATCCGGAGGTTGTTTGATCCGGTCCGGGTGCTTTTGCCGCTCCCGTTTCCGGCTTTTCCGGCTCCAGGCCGGCGCGGATGCCGGTGATCTCTTTCGCGAGGGAGGCGGGAATGCCATTGACAAGGATCGCTCCGTCCACCGGAAGAACGAGGCAGAGAACCTTCCCAAGCATTTCCGTGCGGACAAGCTGGGCGCGGTCGGCGGGCAGACGGACCGTCGCGCTGTCCGTCGCGATGGTCACGGTCTTCTCCAGCAGCGCCGTGACCGAGAGCGGCACGTCTCCGACGACCTCCTCATAGGTCTCGTCGAAGTGTTCCATTTCAATGCCGCAGCGCTCGGCCAGCCCCCGGGCGGTCTCCTTCTCCAGGACCTCCACATCCTCCGCGGCCAGATTTGCCAGATCGTTTTGCAGAAGTGAGGCGGATTCCATGGTCACGTCCATCGCGTCCATCAGGCTGTTGAAGATCTCTTTCTGTTCCTTCGCGGTCACCGGCTTCTCGGCGTCGCCGAAAAAGGTCTTGAAGAGGCCGGGGGAGATCTCCTTGTGCGCCCGGTAAAGCACCTCGTTGAGGTCTCCGATGCGGTCGGCAAATGCCGGGTAGAGGAAGCCTTCGGTGGGTGCGCCGATGGTCCAGCGGCGGCTGAGCTCCGCGACGCCGTCGGTGTCACTGTAGCCGAGAGCCGGTTTGGAGAGCTGCGCCGGACAAATCGCAAAGAGCAGGCTCTGGAAGACAACTTCGCCGTCCTCAAGCTTCCTCCGGTCAGCGGCCATGGCCGGAACATCGTAGGTGATGCGGGCCAGCATCGCGTAATACGGGTTGGTGTGGTCGAAGGACGCGGCCACGTCCCCGGCAAATGCGTCGAGGAGCTCCGGGTCTTCGCGTTCGAGCGTGCGAAGTCCGAAAAGCTCCGGCGCCTGCTCCGGAAGCGCGACGGAGGCCAGCTCCTTGCCGAAGGCGCCGGAGAGGGCTTTTTTGAAGATATCTTTGTGGCGGAACTGTTCGTCCTGATCCAGGGACGCATACTTTCGGAAAGACTTCCAGGCGATTTCATTTTCCGGGGTCACGTAGAAGCTGAAAACCCAGTCGACCGGCGGATGATCCTTCCTGAGCGCCTTCCGGATCTCGGCAAGATTATTTTTGTCCATGGGATACTCCTTTTTATGAATAGGGCAGCGGGAGGCGAACGCCGAACCTCTGCCCCTCATCGCAAGCCGCCTGCTGCCGAAGGCAGCTGATTTCCTTGCGCGGCTAATGTGAAACGAAAGTTACAAGTCACTCCCGTGCCAAACACTCGCTGTTTGGCACGGACTGTTTTCTGTACGCTGAGGCGTTCCATCGCCCGCAGGGCGATTTCATTGCAAAACACCTTCGTTTCTGGTCACCGTGTGACCAGAAACAAACGAAAAGCGCCGACCCAACCGGACCGGCGCTTTTCATTGACAAATCGGGGCAGCGAGATTTGAACTCGCGACCTCACGGCCCCCAGCCGTGCGCGCTACCAAGCTACGCCATACCCCGTAACAGACTACAGTATGCCAGTAAATTCGGCATTTGTCAAGAGGAAATGTTTAGAATATTTATGGCTTCGGAATGACTTGTTGCTGTGAACGGTAACGAACCGTGACAGCCGGGGCCAGCCAAAACGCTATGGCTGGCCCCGGAAACCGCCCGGAAATGGGCATTTTATTCAGAAGATTTTTGTCATGAGAAGCTTCGCGCCGATGTTGACCTCGATGCCGTACTCGCGCAGGATCCTCTGAATATCCTGGGGCGAGATCTCTCCCCCTCTTCGCTCGATCTCCTCGACAAGCGTGTAGAAAATCGGGATCAGGGAAACCACCATCGCCACCGTGATCACGATGCCGAGGACACCCGCGATGATACCGATGATCCAGAGAACCTTCTTCTGGCGCTTAACCGCCCCGACAATGCCGCAGATCACCGCGATGGTGCCGAAGATGAAGGGCAGTACGAAGGTCCAGCAGCAGACCACGGAGAGAATGCCGAAGACGAGGGAGACGACGCTCACCGCCTGGCTTTGGGGCTGCGGAGGCTCACGGTCATACGGCGGCGCGTAACCGTTATCGTTCGGAGCGCCGTAGGAAGCTCCGGAGTTTTGATAACTGCCGTTCGGAGCGCCGTAGGAAGCTCCGGAGGTTTGATAACTGCCGTTCGGAGCGCCATAGGAAGCTCCGGAGGTTTGATATCCGCCGTTCGGAGCGCCGTAGGAGCCGGCATTTTGTGAATCACTTACCGAAAGCTCTCCCGCCTGCGCGTTTCCCGCCGGGTGATAGCCATATGACGGATCGTCTGCAGCGCCATAGCCGGGACGGGGGGCGCTGCCGGGAGTGCCGTACGCCTGTTTTTCGTTCGAAAAATCGTCCATAAAAGCCTCTTTCTGACGGATCAGTTGTCGATCAGCTTGCCTTCATTGTTCCAGCTGTAGAGCTTGCGGATCTGCTCGCCGACCTTCTCCGACGGATGCTCGGCGGCAAGCTTGCGCATGGCCTTGAAATGAACCTGGCCGCCGGCCGGGGACATATCGGTGAGGAACTCGTGGGCGAAGGAGCCGTCCTGGATGTCCGCGAGGACCTTCTTCATGGCCTGCTTGGTCTCCGGGGTGATGATCTTCGGGCCGGTGACGTAATCGCCGAATTCGGCCGTGTTGGAGATGGAGTAGCGCATGCCGGCGAAGCCCGACTGGTAAATCAGGTCGACGATGAGCTTCATCTCGTGGATGCACTCAAAGTATGCGTTGCGCGGATCGTAGCCGGCCTCGGTGAGGACTTCGAAGCCGGTCTGCATCAGCTTGCAGACGCCGCCGCAGAGAACGGCCTGCTCGCCGAAGAGGTCGGTCTCGGTCTCGGTGCGGAAGGTGGTCTCAAGGATGCCCGCACGGGCGGCGCCGATGCCGGCACCGTAGGCCAGAGCCTTCTGAAGCGCCTTGCCGGTCGCGTCCTGGTAGACGGCGACGAGGCTGGGGGTGCCGCGGCCGATCTGGTACTCGCTGCGGACGGTGTGGCCCGGAGCCTTCGGGGCGATCATGGTGACATCGACATCCTTCGGCGGAACGATCTGGCCAAAATGGATGTTGAAGCCATGCGCGAACATGAGCATGTTGCCAGCCTCAAGGTTCGGGGCGATGTCTTTCTTGTAAAGGCCCGCCTGAAGCTCGTCGTTGATCAGGATCATGATGACATCGGCCTGCTTTGCGGCTTCGGCGGCGGTGTAGACCGTGAAGCCCTGCTCTTCGGCGCGCTTCCAGGACTTGCTGCCCTCGTAAAGGCCGACGATGACGTCAAGGCCGGACTCCTTGAGGTTCAGCGCGTGGGCATGGCCCTGGCTGCCGTAGCCGATGATGGCGATTTTCTTTCCCTCAAGATAGGAAAGGTCGCAGTCTTCCTGATAATAGATCTTCGCTTCCTGTGCCATTTTTTGAATTCTCCTCTCTAAAATTGCGGAAACCGGCATTTGCCTGTTCCCTTGCGGACGCGCATGGAAAATGAAAAGCTGTCGCCGTGTGAACGGAAATGAGAAGCTTCTTCTTTAGATCGGCGTTCGCATATAATCTGCCGTCGGAAATCACCGGGTATTTCCGGCGGTTAGAACACATGATGTTCGTCAGTCCCGGACGGATCCGGTCAGAGATTCTTCGCCGGGATTTTGAAAAGGTCTGGCTGAGTGTTTTTTCGTTACAAGTCACTCCGACAGAAACGTTTTTTCTGCGTTTTCAGAAAAACTTCACGTCAGCCGTGCCGCGGGAGAGGCCGGTGAGACCGGTGCGGGCGAGCTCGACGATCTCATAGTCCTCAAGAAGCTCCAGCATGGCCTTGAGCTTCGGCCTGGAGCCGGTGAGCTCGATGATCATGGAATCCTTCTGGACGTCGATGGTCTTCGCGCGGAAGACGTTGGCGATGTTGAGGATATCGTTGCGGTTGTCCTGGTTCGCGAGAACTTTCACGAGGATGAGCTCGCGGCTGACGGAGGCTTCCGGACGGAGAACCTTGATGTCACGGACATCTTCCTGCTTCTCCAGCTGGGCCGTGATGAGGCGGAGAACATTTTCGTCGCCGCGGCTCGCGATGGTCATGCGCGAAATCTTCGGATTGGTCGTGACGCCGACCGTCAGGCTGTCGATGTTGTAGCCGCGCCGGGCGAAAAGGCCGGCGATGCGGGTAAGGACACCGGAGGTGTTGTCGACAAGAAGCGACAGGATGATTCGTTGTTCTTCCATGGAAACCTCCCTGATTTGCACTTGGTTTTATACATTTTACAACACTTCGTTCATTTGTCAAGAAGCTGCCGCGGCTTTTCTAAGCCGCGCAGTCTTCTTTAAGAGACTTGCGGCTGCTTTTCCGAGGCTTCTTGGGGCTGACCGTAAGCCCAAGATGGCCTTTTGAAGCTTTTGGGCTTATTTTCCGAAGCTTCTTAGGGCTGGTCGTAAGCCCAAGATGGCCTTTTGAAGCTTTTGGGCTTATTTTCCCGGCCTGTCTGACGATCACCGTAAGCCCAAGATGGCCTTTTGAAGCTTCTGGGCTTATTTTCCGAAGCTTTCCGGGGCCGGCCGTAAGCCCGGCCAGCCGCTTTTCGCATTTGCGGCTTATTTTCGTATACTTTCCCGCGTCTGCATTTGTCAAATATTACATTTCTTCCTGCAGATCCAGGACATACTTGCGGTCGAGGTTGTGGCAGACGGCAAGGAAGGTGTCGAGCGGGATGTCGCGGAGCTGCTTGTTGGAGCCGCGAAGGTTGACGGAGACCGTGCGGGTCTCGGCTTCCTTGTCGCCGACGACAACAATATATGGCACCTTGTAATTCTTGAGGGCCTTGATCTTCTCCTTCATGTTCTTGTCGGAGTAATCGGCCTCGGTGCGGATGCGATCCTCGTAGAGAAGGTTCTCGATCTCCTGCGCGTAGGCGTTGTGCTCGGTGCGGATCGGGACGATGCCGACCTGCGTCGGAGAAAGCCAGAACGGGAAGCTGCCCTTGAAGTTCTCGATGAGAATGCCGATGAAGCGCTCGAACGAGCCAAAGATGGCGCGGTGGATCATGACCGGGCGCTTCTGGAGGCCGTCACGATCAATATAGGTCAGGTCGAAATTCTGCGGAAGCTGGAAATCCAGCTGGATCGTGCCCATCTGCCATTCACGGCCGAGGCAATCCTTCATCTGCAGGTCGATCTTCGGGCCGTAGAACGCGCCGTCGCCCTCGTTGATCTCGTACTGCCCCTCGCCGTACATGCCGTCGAGGATTTCCTTGAGGCCGGCCTCGGCCTTGTTCCAGGACTCGATATCCCCCATGTAATCGTCCGGGCGCGTGGACAGCTCGGCGCGGTAGGAAAGGCCGAAGGTTCCGTAGATCTCGCCGACGAGTGACATGATCTTGCCGATCTCCTCGCCGATCTGGTCGACGGTGCAGAGGGTGTGGTCATCGTCCTGGCGGAAGGCCTGGACGCGGAAGAGGCCGTTGAGCTCGCCGGACTTTTCCTTGCGGTGGATGTTGGAGGTCTCCGAGAATCGGAGCGGCAGATCCTTGTAGGAACGGAGCTCGCGCTGGTAGACCTTGATCGCGTTCGGGCAGTTCATGGGCTTCGCGGCGTAGACATCGTTGTCCAGCTCCAGATCGCCGGTCTTACCGGGAACGATAAACATATTCTGCTTGTAATGGCCCCAGTGACCGGAGGTCACCCAGAGGGATTTGTTGTTGAGAACCGGCGCGGAGATCTCCTGATAGCCGTAGGGGATGTGCTTCCGGCGCCAGAAATCAAGCAGGGCATTGTACATTTTCCAGCCGCGCGGCAGCCAGTAGGGCATACCCGGGGCGGACTCGTCGAACATGAAAAGGTCGAGCTGCGGTCCGAGCTTTTTGTGGTCGCGCTCCATCGCTTCCTTAATAAACGCAAGATGGGCTTTCAGCTCATTTTTGTTCGGGAAGGCGTAGAGATAAATGCGCTGGAGGGAATCTTTTTTCTCGTCGCCGCGCCAGTAAGCGCCGGAGGCGGACTTGATCTGGAAGGCCGCGCCCATGAGCTCCTGAGAGTTCTCGACGTGCGGGCCGCGGCAGAGGTCGACGAAGTCGTCGCCGGTCCAGTAGATCGTGATGATCTCGTCCGCCGGCAGCTCCTCGATCAGCTCGGTCTTGAATTTCTGCCCTTTGAAAATGTCAAGAGCTTCTTCTTTGGTGACTTCTTTGCGGGTCCAGGCTTCGCGGCGCTTGATGATCTCGCGCATTTTGTCCTCGATGACCTTGTAATCATCCTTGGCGATCGTGCGCGGAAGGACGAAATCATAGTAGCAGCCGTTTCCCTGCCGAAAATCTCGATGACAGCTTTCGCGAGGATGTGCGCCAGCGAATGGCGGTACAGGCCAAGATACTCTTCGTTTGTCATGTTGTTTCCTCCTGTGGATTCGTGCTTGTGGCCATGGGCTGCGCCCATAAGCGAGTATGAAAGAAGCCGC
Source organism: uncultured Lachnospiraceae bacterium (assembly GCA_902779245.1). Lineage (GTDB taxonomy): Bacteria > Bacillota > Clostridia > Lachnospirales > Lachnospiraceae > Chordicoccus. Next base: position 9,424 of record CACZBB010000073.1, read on the forward strand.
GCGGCAGGCATTCGGATTCGCACGCTTCCGCGTCGATCCATCCTCATGTTTGGCGTTCGCCAGGGCCATCTCCCGGTTCGGTTGTTCGATGACTTTGGTTTGCTGCTTCTTTTATGATTTTGCAGGCGAAGCTTTCATACAGATAGAAGAAAAGCGCCCCTGCACGGCATATGCAAGGGACGCCTGTTAGCGCGGTTCCACCCTTATTGCCGCAAAGGACTGCGGCCACTCGTATGATGGTAACGGAATCACCGGACCGGATTGGGGCCTCTCGGAGGTGGTAAAGCGACAGTCTGCTTCGAAAAGCGCTCTCAGCACATTTGCCCCGGCAAATGGCGCTTTTTCTCTGGGCGGCAGTTTTCTGTTCTTCATGTCCTCGTCAACGATTTTTTGACAAGGCTTATTTTAGGACATTCACCGGCAAATGTAAAGATGCATTTTTGAAAAATGGCGGGAAGCCGTTATGTCTTTCGCATCAGAATCCCACGCCCTTGCGGTGCGTGCGGTTGTTTCTCCGAAGCAGGGCCCCGTCCCAGCGGGCTTTCTCGGAGACGGTTTGTACATCGAGTCCGTAGGGGATCCTGATCGGCTTTCCATTGTCGTCGATGGCGACGAAGGTCAGGAAGGCCCGGTTGATGGTATAGCGGAAGCCGTCTTTTTTCTCGATGTAGGAATCCACGCGGACCTCGCAGGAGGTTTTTCCGACATAGGTCATGCGCGCGACGAGAACGACGATGTCCCCAAGGTACGCGCCGCGCTTGAAGGTAAGATTGTCGATCGAGGCGGTCGTCACGTTAAGGCCGGTGTGCCGCATTGCGCACGCGCCCGCCACCTCATCGATCCAGGCAAGGAGCTGACCGCCGAAAAGCCTTCCCGTAGGGTTGATATTCTCGTAACGAATGATAAACATATTTTCTACCTGAGAAAACTCGACCGTTCGCTTCGGGCGAGGATCCCCCGCGCCGTAATCCGAACCCATATTGCCTAAACCGGATAAAACATCGTACATGACGACCTCCTTCGCAAGAAGCTTCCTGCGGCCAAACCACAAAGGTGACTATGGATTGAATTATAGCAGTGTTCTCCCCCCTTCGCAAACCTTTGCGGCTAATTTTTGGGTTCTTCGGACGGGCTTCCGTAAGCCAAAATTAGCCTTTTGATGCTTTTGGGCTTATTTTCCCGGTCGGTCGGCGGACTGCCGTAAGCCCAAGCTGGCCTTTTGAAGCTTTGGGGCTTATTTTGGAAAGCTTCCTTGCGCCAACGATAAGCCCAGGCAGGCCTTTTGAAGCTTTTGGGCTTATTTTCCCGGTCTGTCTGACGATCGCAGTAAGCCCAAGATGGCCTTTTGAAGCTTTGGGGCTTATTTTGGGAAGCTTCCTTGCGCCGGCGATAAGCTCAGGCTGACCTTTTGAAGCTTTTGGGCTTATTTTGGGAAGCTTCCTTGGGGCGACGATAAGCCCAGGCAGGCCTTTTGAAGCTTTTGGGCTTATTTTGGAAAGCTTCCTTGGGGCGACGATAAGCCCAGGCAGGCCTTTTGAAGCTTTTGGGCTTATTTTCCCGG
>CACZBB010000074.1 GCA_902779245.1 uncultured Lachnospiraceae bacterium
GATGAGGATGGTGAGGAAAAATCAGAATACGGAGGTCGGGAAGAAATATCATTTCCGCGACATTCATTCGGTTAAGGACTATCAGAAGAAGGTGCCGCTGACCACCTTCGATGATTATGAGGAATACGTGGACCGCCTGGCAAAAAACGGCGAGCAGGGGCTGATGACCACGGATAAAATCGTCTACTTTGCGGATACCTCCGGCACGATCAGCGTTTATAAAAAGATCCCGGTATCGAAGCGGTTTTTCATGCCGACGCTTTTATCGGGCTGCGTCCTCTATTGGCTGATCCGGAAGGAAATGAGGCGGCGGGGATTTGGCTCGTCGAGTGCCTGGGGGCTTAATATGGTGGAGACGCCCTCCTGGGAGACGCCGAGCGGCATCCGGCACGGTTATATCTCCAGCTATGCCATCGGAACGGCGAATGTCCTGCTCTCGAAGATGAGCTGTTTTCCGGAGGAATTGTTTAACCCCGGGGAAGGGGTGGATGCGCGGTATATCAAAGTCCTCTTCGCCCTGGCCGAGCGGGATCTTACCTATATGTGGGCGGTATTCATCTCGACGCTCACCGATCTTATGGCCTTTATCGTGGAAAACCACAAGATGCTGATCCGGGACCTTGCGCGGGGGAAGATTGATCCTTCCGTTGAGATCCCCGCCGACATCCGGCTGCGCATGGAGAAAAAGCTCCGTCCGAATCCAAAGCGCGCCAAAGAGCTCCGGGACGAATTCGAGCATCCGGAGAGAGGCCCGATCATTCCGCGTATCTGGAAACGGATGTCGGTGATCGTGGCGATCGGTTCCGGGGAATTCTTCCCCTATGTTGAGAAAATGCGCTCCTATACCGGCCCGGACATCGCTTTCTGCCATGAGTTCCTCGGAGCCTCTGAAGCCTTGTTCGGCACCGTGACAGCGGTTAATGATGACCGCTACCTGTTCGTCCCTGACGGGAGCTTCCTGGAGTTTCTGCCGCTTAACGAGGAGGGCGAGGGTGATGTCCGGCATCCCCTGACGCTGAAAAAGCTCAGGGAAGGAGAGCATTACGAGATCGTTCTCACCAATCTGTCCGGCCTGTACCGTTACTGCATCAAGGATGTATTCCGGGTGGCGGGCTTCTCCGGAGAAGCGCCGTATCTGCAATTTGCCTATCGGAAGCAGCAGATGCTCAACATTGCCGGCGCGCATGTCAACACGGAGCAGGTACGGTCCGCCATCAAGGGACTGGAAACAAGTTTAAATATTCATATTGCCGATTATACGTTGTACGAGGATGTGGAATTCATTCCTTCCCGCGTCGTGCTCTTCCTGGAGCCGGAGGCAGAGGAAGAGTGGTCTCCAAAGACCGTGGCGGCGATTCCGCAGCTGCTGGATAAGCTGCTAAAAGAGTATAATGAGGATTTCAGGTATCTCATGGGGCTGGATGAGATCTCTCCGTCCTTCGTCCGCGTCCTGCCGAAAGGGACCTATCGGAAGTACCGGGAAGAGCAGATTGCGAAGGGCGTGCCGATCAATCAGATCAAGACTGTGCGGGTGATCCAGAAGCCGCAGCAGCTGGATTTCTTCTGCAGGGAGGCGTCCTGGTCGCCGCGCGGGGCAAAACGGCAATGAGAAGAACGGCCCCGGTCATCGCCCGCAGGGCGATTCTCATATTCATCAGATAGATAAAAGGGTAATCAATCGTGAAACAGTTTCTTAAGAAATGGCTGGGACCGATCATTATTCTGGTTACGCTGGCCATTGTCCTGATTGTTGGATTTGTAAGCGGCACGCTTCCGGAAGCCGTGAGCGCCGTCGTACACGCAAATCCCCTGTGCATCGGCATCTGCATCCTTCTGTATTTTGGCTATATGGCCGCGGACGCGGCGGCGATCACTTCTTTCCTGAAGAAGCAGGGGTACAGCATCCGAAAAAAAGATGCTCTTGCCGCGACGCTGACGGGTGTCTATTACGCGAACATAACACCCGGGGCGACCGGCGGCCAGCCCATGCAGATTCACCATCTCCATAAGTCCGGCATTCCCGTGGGAATCGGGACGAGTGCCGTGGCGGTCTCCTTCATCTCCTGGCATATTATGCGCGTCGTGCTGATGACCGTTCTCGGCGTGCCCTACTGGGACTTCATTGTGGAGAACCTCGGACAATACTGGCCCTTCCTGCTTCTTGGCTATGCTTACAATATTCTGCTGACCGGCCTGTGGGTGCTTTTCTGCTTCAGCAGAAGGCCGGTTGTCTGGCTGATGAAGCTGGTGTCAAAGATCGCGACGAAGCTTCATCTGAGCAAGAACCCGGAGAAGCTGACGCAAGGGCTGGAACGCACGGCCGAGAGGTTCCACACGAGCATGAAGGTGGTTCGGGGGCAGAAGGGGGAGATCGCAAAGCAGCTTCTTTTTGGAACACTGAACGTGCTGTGCCTGACCTCCATCCTGTATTTTGCCTATCTGGGCGTTGGCCTTCGGGGAGCGTCCTACGGACAGATCGTTGTTATGGGACTTGCTCAGTACACCTCGGCCGCGTACATGCCGACGCCCGGCGCGGCCGGCGCGCAGGAAGGCATCTTCGGATTGTTCTTCGGGAAAATGATGCAAGGCAGCAAGCTTCTTGCCGTCATGATGATCTGGCGCTTCATGAGCTTCTATCTGGGCCTGATCCTGGGCGCGGCGGGAAATCTCATCCATCGGAAAAAAGAAAAAACGGATTCCAAAAGCGAGGGTACAAGACCATGAATTTGAAAAATGTAAGAAAAGCTTCTTTGAGAGAAGGGATTGAGCGGCGCCTGAATGTCCTTTCGGATTTTGCCTACGTCGTCCGCTACCGGAAAATGGCGGACCGGATCAGCTACGGCGCGGTTTCGATGTCGGATATTCTCACGACGCTTCGCCGGTTCGTGGCTTATCCGGGGCTTACGAGGGCTGAGGCCCGGCAGGTTCGCGCCTATTACGCGCCGTACCGGGTAAGTACGCTGGCTCACCGCCAGGTGAAGGCGACGAGCGGGGATTTTCATCCGGCCTATATCCCGGCGGAAATGTTTTTTGCCTATATTGATCCTTATATGAATAACCGCAAGAAGGCAGTCGGCCTTGAAAGCAAATGCATGTTCGACCGCCTTTTCCCCGGTATTCCGCAGCCCAAGACCCTGGCCTGCCGCATCAACGGGTACTGGCTCTCCTCGGATTATCGGCCGCTGACCTTTGACGAGGTCGCCGCGCTCGCCGACGCCCAGGAGGCGGTCTTTGTTAAGCAGTCGGACGATTCCTACGGCGGTTATGGCGTGGTCCGGCTCACGCATACGGAGGATCAGCCGCTGACGGAGGCCCTCGCGGAGACCGTGAAGGCGTTTAAAGGCGATATCCTCCTGCAGATGCCGATCCATCAGCACGCGGAGCTGGCAAGGTTTAACCCGTCCTCGGTGAATTCCTACCGGATCGTGACCTACCTTACCCCCGAAGGGAAGCCGTATATATGCACGGCGGTCTTCCGAATGGGGATCGGGAATACGGCCGTCGATAATTTCTGCAGCGGGGGCATCATGATCGGCATCGATACCCGCGGGAGGCTGAAGAAAATCGGCTATTCCGAGGACGGAACCATCACGACGGAGCATCCCGTGACAGGCGTGCGCTACGAAGGCTTTGAACTGCCGTCTTTTGGCCGCGCGCTGAAGCTTGCCCGGCGCGCGCAGCTGATGCTGCCGTCCTTCAGGCTGGTTTCCTGGGACATCGCCATCGAGGAGGACGGAACGCCGGTGCTCATCGAGGCCAACCTGACTGCCGGCGGAACCGAAGCCCAGCAGATCACGAACGGGCCCTTCTTAAGAAACATGACCCGGAGAATCGTCAAGGAGGCGCTGAAGGATTCTGACTTCCCGAAGCTTCGCGGGAAATAAGGCGCGGGCGGCCGCAGCCGGTGCGCGGCGAAAAGCCGGCCTTCCCGGACGGGCGGACGAGGCGTGACCACATACGCAGCAAAACAGAAGGAAGGATTTCTTAAGAGAATGCAGACAGAACGTCAGGCGCTGCTGAGCGCCACGAACCTGGTGAAGAAATACGGCTCCGGGCCCAGCGAGGTCCGAGCCCTGGACGGAGTGAGCCTTGACATCTACGAGGGTGAGCTCTTTGTCATTCTCGGGAGCAGCGGCAGCGGAAAATCCACGCTCCTCAACATGCTGGGCGGCATGGACCGCCCGGACGGCGGCCATCTTTTTTTCGACGGCCGCGAGGTCACCGGCTTCCGGGACAAGGATATGACCAGATACCGCCGGCAGAATATCGGCTTTGTCTTTCAGTCCTTCAACCTGATCGCCGAGCTGACGGTTAAGGAAAATGTGGCGCTGACGGCGGATACCTCGAAGGATCCGCGGATCATCGACCACACGCTGGAAATGATGGGGCTCTGGGAAAAGCGGAATAATTATCCCGCCCAGCTCTCCGGCGGCCAGCAGCAGCGGGTTTCCATCGCGCGGGCGCTTGCGAAGAACGCCCGTCTGCTTCTTTGCGATGAGCCGACGGGCGCTCTGGACTACGAGACCGGCAAGCAGATCCTGATTCAGCTGGAGGAGCTGTGCCGCGTTCACGGACGGACGGTGGTGATCGTCACCCACACCCAGGAGATCGGGAAGATGGCGGATCGCGTCATCCGCATGCGGAACGGCCATATTATTTCGGAAGCCGTCAATGAAAACCCCGTAAGGGCGGAGATCATCGAGTGGTAACGGACATTTGCAGAAAACACACCCGCAGGTGCGGGAAAAAAGAGTGGTACGATATATGAAAGGTTCCATGTTTCGGGCGATCCTGAAAAAGTATTGGAAACTTCTTCTTTCCATGGTTATCGTTTCGGCACTGGGGTGCGCGATCATGATCGGCCTTTCCGGCGTATATTCCTCGCTGGAGGTGTCACTAAACAGCTATGTCCGTGATTATCAGTATCCGGATGCCGTGATCACGACCGAGGTCACCAAGCGGGATAAGATCAGGGATCTTCTCGCCGTACCCGGGGTCGAAGAGGTCAGCGCGCGGCTGGTTGGCGACACGGTGCTGCAAAGCCCATCCGGGCGCTATCTTTCCGTGCGGGCGATGTCCTACGATGAGGATGATTTCCAGAAGTTTTATTTTTGGAGCAGGGCGAAGGAGGAGAGCGGGGAGGATCCAATCCTCCTGGAATGCAACTTTGCCGTCGACAATGGCATTGCCGCCGGGGACCATGTGAAGGTTAAGATTGATGCCGACTACCGCGAATATTTCGTTGCGGGCATCGTGTCCATGCCGGAAACGCTTTCGGTTCAGCCCTCGGCCAATGCCTGGGGGGCGAATTCGGATTTTGGCTATATCTACGCGCCCCGCTGGCTCCTCGCCAGGGAGTCCAATCCCGATTACGACGAGGGGATGAAGACCTGGGAGGAGAAGAACCGAGAGCTGGAGGACGCGGAGAAGGAGGCCGGGGAGAAGCACGACGAGGCTTTGACGGAGCTGGAGAAGGCTCAGAAGGAGCTCGACGAAAAAACCTCGGAATATCTGGAAGCGAAGAAGGAGCTTGAGGAGCAGCGGGCCCAGCTTCAGGAGAAGAAAGCGGAGGCGCTCGGCATGCGCTCGCAGCTCGAGGAAAAGCAGGCCGAGGTCCTCGCGAAGCGGGATGAGCTCGTGCAAAAGGAGAAGGAGCTGAAAGAACAGCAGGAGCTCCTTAATGAGAAGAAGGCGGAGCTGACCTCCAAACAGGCCGAGCTGGACCGGCAGAAAAGCGAGGCGAAGGCCAAACAGGCCGAGCTTGACAAAAAGCGCGCCGAAGCGGAAAGCCAGCAGGCAGCCCTCGATTCGAAACGAGCCGAGGCGGAGAGCGCCGCGGCGGAGCTTGGCGCGGGCAAGACCGAGCTGGCGGGGAAGGTCAGGGAGCTTACCGAGGCGGAGAAGACCCTCACCGCGGAGCGGGAGAAGATCGAAAAGGCGGTGAGCGAGGCCAAAGAGAAGCAAAAAGCCCTGCAGGAAACGCGGCAGCAGCTTCTTGACGGACAGAAGGAACTGGAAAAAGCCCGCCGGGAGGCGCTCGCTAAGCAGGCGGAGCTGCAGAAAACCCAGGCGGAGCTGCTGGAAAAGCGTGTCGAGGTGGAGGGAAAGCTTGCCACCTTGCGGAAGGCGCAGGAATTTCTTGGCAAAGTGGACGCGGCGGTGACGGAGGCGGATCAGACCGCCGATGTATACGAAGCCGCCAAGGCCGCCGTGGCGGAGGCGGACAGACAGCTTTCCGACGAGGAAAAACTTCTGCAGACGCTGGAGGCCGCAAGGATCGAGCTGGCCGCGATTGACGCGGAGCTTTCCAGGGCCGAAAAGGAAGGCCTGGACATCGCCGATATTTTAGTGAGAAGGCAGGAGGTCCTGGACGAGCTGGCGAAACTGGGCGTTTCCGAGGAAATGCTTTCCGGCGCCATCGAGGAGACCCGAACGCTCATCACGACTTTCCGGGAGCAGCGGGAAAAGGCCATCGCGGCTCTTGAGGCGCTGAAAGACCCGAAGAAGCTCCGGGAAAGCGCGGATGCCCTGCGCGAACAGCTTTCCGAGATGCTCAGTACTTATAAGATCACCGGCAGCCTTTCCGAGGCGGTTCTCGGAACCTATGTCCGGCAGGCGGAGGAAGGCCTGACCGAGATCGACGCGGGTGTCGCCGCGATTAAGGACGGCCTTGCGCAGATCACCGAGGGCCTTGCGCTGGCGGACGAGAAGGAAAAGGAAATCAGCGATGGACTTTCACTGGTAGAATCCGGTGAAGCGGTGATCGAGGAAGGTCTGAAGCAGGCCGACGAGGCTCTCGCGAAGATGGACAGCGGCGCCGAGCAGATCGCCGCGGGCTGGGAGGAGATCGAAGGCTATCGGGCACAGATCGCGGAGGGTGAGAAAAAGCTCCGGGATGGAAATGCCGAGCTTGAGAAATATCAGGCGGAGCTGGACAAGGGCTTCGCCACGCTGGACGGATTCCAGAAGCAGCTGGACGAGGGTTACTCGACGATCGATAGCTACCAGTCGCAGATCAACGACGGTAAAACCCAGATCGATTCCTTCCAGTCCCAGATCGATACCGGAAGTACGCAGATCCGGGACGGCTTCTCCCAGATCGACGACGGGCTCTCCCAGATTCAGGACGGCTTTTCCCAGATCGACAGCGGCGTCGCCGAGATCGACGAGGGCACCGCTAAGATCGATGAGGCGGTCGCGGAGGGCGAAAAGCGCCTGTCGGAGGGAACAAAGGAGCTGAAAAAGAAGCAGAGCGAGGTGGAAAATGCCTGGCTTGACGCCATCGGCGAATTTTCCGATGTCCGGGACGAGCTTGAAAAGGCGCTCTCCGAGCTTTCGGAATGGGAGGGCTACGAGGTCCTCTGCAACCAGTTTATGCTGCGCTTTTCGCCGGAGGCCGACCGGGAGGCGGTGCTGGCGGCGGCGAAGGAGGCTCTCGGAGACACGAAGATTAACGACAGTTTCACCTACGAAGACTCGCCCGTGAAGGATCGCGTGGATATTAATCTCGCTCCCGTGCGGACGATGTCCGTCTTCATGCCGATGATCTTCTTTGCGGTCGTTCTCATTGTCGTCTTCCTCTTTATGTCGCTGCTGATCCGTCAATGCCGCCGGGAGATCGGTATTCTCCGGGCCCTCGGCTTTACGCAGGGCAGCATCCGCGCCCTCTACTGCGGGATCGATCTGATCGTTTCGGTCATCGCCTCGGTCATCGGGCTGGGCGTCGGCTTTGTGCTCTCACGCTATGTCGGCAAGATCTTTGCGGATTTCTTCCCGCTGCCGAACTATACCTATACGATCGATCTTTTCCGGAGCATCCTCGCCGTGGCGCTGACGATTCTCGTGGGACAGCTCGCGACCCTCATCGGCACGACCGCCATCGGGCGGATCCAGCCCTCGGAAGCGATGTCGAGGTCAACGCCCGGCAGCGCCCGCGTACCGCGCGTCGTGGAAGCCCTCACCAAAAAGGCGTCGCCATTTGTCAAGTTCTGCGTGGTCTCGCTGGTCCGGAACAAGGGACGGTTCCTGTTCTCGGTCATCTGTCTCGCGGCTTCGGTCATGATGATTTTCTCGTCCTTCACCTTCATCACCTCGAAGAACGAGATCCTTCGGCAAATGTTCGATCAGCGGATTCATTATGACTGCCAGGTGTTCCTCACAAAGGCGCCGGACGAGGAGCTGCTTGCGGAAATGAACGCGCTGCCCTATGTGAAGGACGCGCAGGGGACGCGCTACTATACCGAGGACATCACCTTCGAGGGGAAGACGGAAACGGCGGTTTCCGTGAACGCGATTCCGGAGGAGACGGAGCTCATCAGCGTCTACGGAACCGCCGGAAAACCGGTTTCCGTGCCGCGCGAGGGAATGATTCTTGAAAAGCATACCGCGGAGAAGATCGGGGCGAAGATCGGGGACACGGTTCTTGTCGGAGAAACGCCGGTCAAGGTCACGGACATCTCCGAGCAGAGCGTGAGCCGCTTCCAGTACATCTCCCTGCATCAGGCGGACGCGCTGAAGGAAAGCCCGCTTGGCGCGGTCGTCTGCAGGATCGCGGAAAAGGATGAGCAGGAGCTTCTGGCCTTCCTCACCGGGCGGAGTGATTACCTCTACTGTGTCTTCACGCACGTACTCTACGCGAGCAACGCGAAGACCTTCGCCACCTACGATACGGCGGCCTGGATCATCATCGGCTTCGCCATTATCGTCGGCCTGGTCATTGTCGTCAACACGGCACAGACGAATCTTCTTGAGCAGAAGAAGGAGCTCTGCATTCTGCGGATCCTCGGCTTCCAGCACGGAGAGCTCTCGCGGAACTGGTTTGTTCAGTCGATCCTTCATTTCCTGTTCGCCTGCGCCGTCGGACTGCCGACCGGCGGATTCCTCGCGAGGGCGGCTCTTCGGCAGCTCAACACACCCGGCCGCGAGTACGTCTACGCAAATGGCGTGAAAGAATATCTTTTCACGGCGGCGATCGTCTTTGCTTACATCCTGGTCAGTCATCTGATCTCCATGCATACCCTGAAGAAATGGGACCTTGTGGAGAATGTCAAGGACAAGGAATGAAAGTAAAGTATATTTTTCGTTACAAGTCACTCCCGTGCCAAACACTCGCCCTAAAGGACTAGCTGCGCGTCGCTGTTTGGCACGGGTCCGTGACATAAATCAGCCTGTGTATCATAAATCAGCCTGTGTATGAACCATAAAATCGTTAAGGAAAGTAAAAGCACCTGAAGGCGCGGAGCCCGCTCAGAATTATGCGCGGGAGAGGCTGCCGGAGGGGGAAGAGGAGGAAGTTAATGGATATTAATATGAAGAAACGCAATGAGCTGCTTGCCCAGAAGGTGATCAAAGGCCTGCAGTCCAGGAATATGACCGGTTACTACGCGGCAACGAAGGAGGAGGCGCTTAAGCTTGCGCTCTCGCTGATTCCCGAGGAGAGCTCGGTCGCCATGGGCGGCGCGATGAGTGCGCACGAGATCGGGCTGGTCAGTGCTCTGAAGGAAGGAAACTACAACTTTATTGACCGCGACCGGGAGGCGGACAAGCGGCTCGCGATGCTCAAAGCCTACGACGCGGATTTCTTCCTTTCCAGCGCGAACGCCATCACGGAGGACGGAATTCTGGTGAACATTGACGGAAACGCGAACCGGGTCTCGGCGATCGCCCAGGGTCCGAAGAAGGTTTTGTTCATCGTCGGCATGAACAAGGTCTGTGACGATGTGGACGGGGCGCTGAAACGGGCGAGGAACGTGGCGGCCACGACCAATGCGCAGCGTTTCGGGCTTTCGACGCCCTGCACGAAAACGGGCTCCTGCTTCAACTGCAAATCCCCGGACACGATCTGCTGCCAGTTCCTGTTCACCCGCTTTTCCAGGCACGCCGGAAGGATCCACGTCATCCTTGTCAACGATAATCTCGGCTTCTGATCCTTAAGATCGGAATAGTCCATGGGGCTGCCGCATTAAGATTAAAAGCCGCTGAACAGCGTATCATCCTTTGCGGATGCACGCCAATTCAGCGGCGGAAAGCCTTAATGCGGCAGCATTTTTTTATGTTTTTTACAGAAGAAAACGGAAGAAAGAGTTTGTGCATTTTTATAAATTTATTTGACTTTTTTAGTTTTCTATTATATAATTTTAATAATCTCTTCGCGGGAACATATGATGACAGTCTGCGGCTGACAGCCGTAACTTTTATCGTATGTTCTGATCATGCGAAAGTTTTCTGCTCGTGGCCTGCCGCTATATGCGGCTCGTAACTTTCATTTTTTTTCTTCACGTCAAAGAAAGGAGATCGTATTATGGCGAAAGAAAAGAAAGGCAGCGCCGCATTTGCCGTGGCGCAGCAGATCGGTAAATCATTGTTCCTGCCCATCGCGATCCTGCCGTTCGCAGGTATCCTTCTGGGTATCGGCTCGTCGTTCACCAACCCTACGACAATCGCAACCTATGGCCTTCAGGGTGTTCTCCATGAAGGCGGAGTCCTCTACAACATCCTCCTGCTTATGTCGAACGCCGGCAATGCCATCTTCGGCAACCTGGCTCTCATTTTCGCTCTGGCTGTTGCCCTTGGTATGGCCAAGAAGGAAAAGGGCGTAGCAACCCTTTCTGCCGGTATTTTCTACATCATCATGCATGTTGTCATCAACACCCTGCTCACCATCGACGGTACCCTTTCGGGCGCCCGCATCCGTGAAGCCGGCGCCGTGACCGACATCCTTGGCATTTCGACCCTTAACATGGGTGTTTTCGGCGGTATCATTGCCGGTCTTATTACCGCGGCTCTCTGCAATAAGTTCTATAAGATCCAGCTTCCGGCCGCGCTGTCCTTCTTCGCGGGCACGCGCTTCGTGCCGATCGTCTCTATCGCGACAGCGATCGTAACCGGCGCCATCTTCTATTTCATTTGGCCCTTCATTCAGTCCGGTATCTATGCTCTTGGCGGAATCGTCCAGGCGTCCGGCTATTTCGGCACCTTCATCTACGGCTGCATAGAGCGAGCGCTTATTCCGTTCGGTCTGCACCACATCTTCTATATGCCGTTCTGGCAGACCGGCATGGGCGGCAGCATGGAAATTGGCGGAGAGATGATCTATGGTGCGCAGAACATCTTCTTCGCGCAGCTCGCCGATCCGAACACCACGAAGTTCTCCATCGATGCCTGCCGTTTCCTGACCGGTAAGTTCCCGTTCATGATGGGCGGTCTTCCCGGCGCGGCTCTCGCCATGTACACCTGCGCGAAGCCGGAGAAGAAGAAGCAGACCGCTTCCCTTATGTTCTCCGTCGCGCTGACCTCGTTCATCACCGGTATCACCGAGCCGATCGAGTTCACGTTCCTGTTCCTTGCTCCGGCGCTTTTCGGTATCCATGTAGCTCTCGCCGGTGTCTCCTTCGTTATCTGCCATGTCCTGCAGATCTGCGTTGGTACGACCTTCTCCGATGGTCTTATTGACTTCATCCTCTACGGTGTCCTTCCCGGCCAGGCAAAGTCCAACTGGATCATGCTGGTTCCGGTCATCCTTGTATTCTTCGTAATCTACTTCATCGTTTTCCGGTTCTTCATCCTGCACTGGGATATCAAGACCCCGGGCCGTGAAGAAGGCGATGGCGAGGTCAAGATGATGAGCAAGGCCGAGTATCAGGCTGCTACCGGCGTCGGTGTTGCCGGCGGCGCGAAGCTTCCCGCTAACTTTGATGAGAAGTCCGCGATGATCCTGAAGTTCGTCGGCGGCGTCCATAACGTCACCGAGATCGACTGCTGCGCGACCCGTCTGCGTCTGACGCTGAAGGACAGCAGCAAGGTTGATCAGCAGGGCCTCAAGGCGACCGGTGCTTCCGGCGTCGTCATTAAGGGCAACGCGATCCAGGTCATTTACGGTCCGCAGGTCACGATCATTAAATCGAACTTCGAAGAATTTGTCGAGGACGTCCGTGTCGGCAAGATCCCGGAGGATCTCCTTGGCGATTCTGCCGCACCGGCGGCAGCAGCTCCCGCTGCGGCGAAGCCTTCGATGCCGGATGAGACTCTCGGAGCCCACGCAAACGGCAAAATGCTCCTCATGAACGAGGTTGAGGATGAGGCCTTTGCGTCGGCAGCCATGGGCTACGGCGCGGCGATCGAGCCGTCGGAAGGCAAACTGTATGCCCCGGCCGACGGTACGGTCGAAATGGTCTTTGACACGAAACATGCCGTCACCATGGTCACCAAGGGCGGTGCGGAGGTTCTGCTTCACATCGGTATCGATACCGTGAAGCTGAACGGCAAGCACTTCACGACCCACGTCCAGAATGACCAGGCAGTCAAGAAGGGCGATCTCCTGATCTCCTTCGATATCCCGGCCATCAAGAAGGAAGGCTATAAGGTCACGATTCCGTGCATCATCTGCAATACCGATGATTACGCCTCGGTCCTTCCGCTCAAGACCGGCGATGTCAAAGCCGGCGATGATTTCGTCGATCTGAAGGGATAATTCCCGGACAGAGATATTCATCTGATACATACAGGCCTGCCGCGCACGTCGCGGCAGGCCTTTTTCAGAAAATAGCCCGCGGCGCCTGCCGAGGAGGGCAGTCAAAAATTTCAGGAGGTGTATGATGAAAAAAATTACAGGTATGCTTTTGGCGGTTCTGATGATTATTCTTTCCCTCGGGACGACGACGGAGGTACACGCGGCCTGGCAGAATTACGCAAAAACGATAAAACTGAATCAGGCGTACTCCATTAAGGGGACGCAGGAAGATCCCTATTTTCTTTCGGACGGCTGCTACGCGGACGTCTATCGCTTTACCGTGCCGGCGAAAGGGACGGTCAGCTTCCGGCTGAAGAGCCGTTCTGCCGACGTGCCGGATTTCCGTTTATACAAGACCAGCCAGCCGGACGATTATCTGTGGTTTGGCTGGTCCGGCAACCGCACAAAGATCAGCGACGTGAACGGGGTTTTCAACTCGAAATGGAACATACAGCTGTCGAAAGGCTCGTACTATCTGCAGATACTCTACGGCAGCCAGACAATGAATACAAAATACACCTTTGCGGCGAAGTACCAGCCGGCATTTGCCAAAACCGGGATAACGGGCATTGCGGGCGTGGCAAATGGCTTTAAGGTGCGCTATAAGAAGTCGGGGTCTGCCACCGGCTACCAGATCCAGTACAGCACAAAGAAGAACATGGCAAATGCAAAGAAGGTGACGGTTAAGGGCTCGTCTAACACGCTGAAGACGATTCGCGGGCTTTCCGGAAAGAAGACCTATTACGTCCGCGTCAGAACCTACAAAAAAGTAAAGATTTCCGGGAAAACGAAAACCTTCTACAAGAGCTGGTCCGCCAAAAAGAGCGTCAAAACCAAATAAGTGATTCTGTGGCGGGACTGCAGTTCCCTGGACGGAAAGGAGAAAGGGATGTTTTCGGATTATCATGTGCACTGCGAGTTCAGCGATGATTCGATGGAGCCGATGGAACGGCAGATCGAACAGGCCATCGCCCTGGGGATGGATGAGATCTGTTTTACCGATCACGTGGATTATGGAATTAAAAAAGACTGGGACGAGGGGAATATCGAGTATCGCGGCGGCGACGGGATGAGCGCATCCGCAGAAGATATGCAGCCTCTGGCAAATGTAGATTATCCGAGGTATTTCGAGAAGATCGATCGCTGCCGGCAGCTGTATGGGGACAGGATCACGATCAAAAAAGGCCTGGAGTTTGGGATCCAGACGATCACTGCCGGCCGCTTTGAGAAGCTGTACGAACGCAGCCGGGATCAGCTTGATTTTGTGCTGCTGTCCATGCATCAGGTGGATAACCTGGAATTCTGGACGCAGGATTTCCAGCGCGGGCGCACACAGAAGGAATACAATGAGCTGTATTATCAGGAAATCTACAAGGTGCAGAAGATGTTCAGCCATTACAGTGTGCTTGCGCATCTAGATCTGCTTACCAGATATGATCCGGCCGGGATCTATCCCTTTGAGAATGTGAAGGATATCGTGGCGGAGATCCTGAAGCTGGCGATAGCGGACGGCAAGGGCATTGAGATCAATACCTCCTCCTGGCATTATGGCCTCCCGGATACGCAGCCATCAAGGGCGATCCTGAAGCTGTACAGAGATCTCGGCGGCAGGATCGTCACGATCGGCTCGGACGCTCACAGCACAAAGTACCTGGGGGATCATGTTCGTGACGCCTGCAGGATCCTGAAGGACGAGATCGGAATTGACGAGATCTGTACATACGACCACATGAAGCCCGTTTTTCATAAAATCTGAGGCCGAAGAATCTTGTTGAATGCAGATAAGACCTGCGGCAGCAATTTGTCTCGGATTTTAACGCGAAGAAGATATTTGGTTCGGGTGTCAAAACACCCGATTCACGGATTGCTTCGTGCTTTCGCACTCTCGCAACTGGAGCGGGAACTGGCGCTTCCCGGCAGCAGGGATATCGCGGAAGCTTTGGATTATGGGCTATACTTTTGCCTCGAAGAAAATAAATATCATTTTGCCCGGCAATTTGGCGCAGATCCCGATGAGGCCATGGAAACGATCCGGGAGCTTATAACAAATGATGCCCGATTTTGCCGCATTTTCTCATCTTTTCGTTGTGCAAATACTCTGAAAGGTGTATGATAGAAGAAGGTATTTTCGTAAAAACTGGATAAAAATCGGATGGATGCCCGAGTGTCCGGGAAAGGCCGAAAACGTCTGTATTTGCAGGAAAAACAGAATAATCTGCGCGGGAAAGCGCAAACCGGCAAAGCCGGTAGGAAGGATGGAACCATGTTAGACAAGATCGATCTTGCGAAAAAAATCAGCAAGGAGGAGTACAAAAAGCTGGAGGAGGAATTAGTCCCGCGGATCCAGCTCGCCCAGAGACGCTGCAAATCTCTCGGGATCCCCGTCATGATCCTTTTCGAGGGCTGGGGAGCTTCGGGCAAGGGTACCCTCATCGGCCGGCTCATCCAGCCCCTCGACCCCAGAGGCTTCAAGGTCATGACCATCAAGGCGCCGGAAGAGGCCGAGGCTATGCGTCCCTTCATGTGGAGGTTCTGGACGAAAACTCCGGCCAGCGGACGCATCCACATCTTTGACAAGAGCTGGTACGAGCGCGCTTTGCTCGAGAACAAGGAAAATGCCATCGAGGAGATCAATTCCTTCGAGCAGCAGCAGGCGACCGGCGGATACCTGATTATTAAAATTTTCCTGCATATTACAAAAAAAGAACAAAAGAAGCGCTTTGAGAAGCTTGCGGCGGATCCGGCGACCCGCTGGCGCGTCGCGGAGCACGACTGGGAGCAGAACCGCCAGTACAAGGCCTGGCTGGAGGATTATGACCAGCTCCTCATCGGAACCGATCATGCCTATGCGCCCTGGACCGTTGTGGAAGCCACGGATCTCAACTACGCGTCCGCGAAGATCCTCGACACCGTGACCTGCGCGCTGGAGGACGCGGCAGACCGGAAGGAAAAGCTTCTGGCCGCAAAGGCTGCCATCAAGGAGGCGGAGGCCAAGGCTGCCGAGGAGGCCAAAAAGGCGGCGGAGCAGGAAGCTGCCGCGGAGAAAAAGGCTTCGGCGAAAGCCGGGAAGAAGGCCGCCGCGGCGGAAGATGCCGGGGCGGAGGAAAAATTCGAGACGAAGAAGGATCGCCGCTTTATGAACGGCGTTCTTGCCGGCGTGGACCTGACGAAGGCCCTCACCCGCGAGGAATACAAGGAGAAGCGGAAAAAGCTTCAGGACCGCCTTGCCTATCTCCACAACGAGATGTACCGTCACCGCATCCCCGTCATTCTCGCTTTTGAAGGCTGGGACGCCGGCGGCAAGGGCGGCGCGATCAAGCGCCTCACCGAGGCCATCGATCCGCGCGGCTACGAGGTCTGCCCGACGGCCTCGCCGAACGATATCGAGCGCGCCCATCATTACCTCTGGAGATTCTGGGAAAAGGTCCCGAAGGCCGGGCATCTGGCGATCTTTGACCGGACCTGGTACGGCCGTGTCATGGTGGAGCGCATCGAGGGCTTCTGCTCGGAGGCGGATTGGAAGCGTGCGTACGCGGAGATCAACCAGATGGAAGCGTCCTGGGTCGAGGCCGGCTGCGTTGTTCTGAAATTCTGGCTCCACATCGATAAGGATGAGCAGGAGAGGCGCTTTACGGAGCGCATGAACACGCCGGAGAAGCAGTGGAAGATTACGGACGAGGACTGGCGGAACCGCGCAAAATGGGATCTCTATGAGGAGGCGGTGGACGACATGGTCGTGAAAACCTCCACGCCGAACGCGCCGTGGATCCTTGTTTCCGGCAATAATAAGTACTATGCCCGCATTCAGGTTCTGGAGACGGTCGTCGAGGCCATCGAGAAGCGTCTCGCGGAGGAGAAGCGGAAGCAGGAGACGGAAGACTGAGTGCTTTGAGAGGAGAGAAAGATGCCTGGAAAAAAAGAGGATCTGCTGAAGGCGGCGGTCAGGGGCGCTGTTGTCAAGGAGCTCGTCGGCACGGCTGTCGAACAGGCGAAAGCGGCCGAGGAAGCGAAGAAGGTCGTGCGAGTGGTCTGCGGCAGCGATCATGCCGGCACGGAGCTAAAGCTCACCCTTATGCAGCATTTGACGGAGAAAGGCTTTGCCTGCGAGGACGTCGGAAACTATGACCCGAATGACCGGGATGATGATTACCCGGTCTACGGAGAGAAGGCGGCCCGGATGGTCGCGGCCGGCGAGGCCGATTTCGGGCTTCTCGTGTGCGGCACCGGACTGGGGATCTCCCTCGCGGCCAACAAGGTGAAGGGAATCCGCGCCTGCGTCTGCTCGGAGCCTTACACGGCGAGAATGTCCCGCGCCCACAACAACTGCAACATCCTGTGCATGGGCGCGAGAGTCGTCGGACGCGAGCTCGCGAAAATGATCACGGACGAATTCTTCATGACCGCGTTCGAGGGCGGCCGGCACCAGAGGCGCGTGGATATGATCCGGGCCATCGAGGAGCAGCCGTAAAGCTTAACGGGCGCGGAGCGATCCTTGCATCAGGTTTATGACGGCCCGGCAATCGAATATTGGAAAAAAGCGTTTCCCGGAATACGGTGTTCCGGGAAACGTTTTTTTTCGACCCGCGAAAGCTACAGATTCTGAAAAGTGTATCCTCGCTCGGTACATTTGAAGGGCATTGGAATGAGCGGATTCCGGCAGACTCCGTTATAATAAGGAACGTTTGAAGGGAAGGATCATAACCGGTCAGGCCGTGACCGGAGACATCGTTTCTGGTCACACGGTGACCAGAAACGAAGGCGTTTTGCAATGAAATCGCCCTGCGGGCGATGGCAAAACGCAGGTCAACGACAAACGATAATTTTTTGGCACGGGAGTGACTTGTAACGAGACATCTGATAAAGTATTCGACGGTATTGGAGGGACTATGGGTCTTTGGGAGATTATTCTCATTGCGGTCGGCCTCTCGCTGGATGTCTTTGCCTACAGTCTTTACCGCGGCGCGATGGTTTCGACGGTACAGAAGGCGGACATGGCAAAGATGTGCGGGATTTTTGCCGGCTGCGAGACGGGAGCGCTTTTCGTGGGCGTCATGATCACGTACATTCCGGCCATCCGCGGCTTTTATAAGAACGCGAGCCAGCTCTGGATGATTCTCGCGGCGGTGACGTTTCTTGCGCTCGGGGTTTATATGATCATCCGCGGGATCCGCAAGGGCCGGAACCCCATCGTGGAGCGGAAGGCGGATAAGATGAATCCGAAGGTCATCTTTATGTGGGCGCTCATCACGTCGCTGGACGCGCTGGTTGCCGGCATCGGCTTCGGTTTTCTCGATCTTCGGCTGCTCGGCCTCCTCGTGGTCATGGCCGTCGTGACCGTTCTGAGCGTCCTGGCCGGCCTCGCGCTGGGCTACCGGCTCGGCTGCAGCCCCATGAACCGCCTGATCTCCATCGGGGGCGGGGTCGTCCTCATCGGCGGTATCGATATCATGGTGCATTATTTCCTATTATAATAGAAGAAATCTGATGCATGAGAATGAAAGAACCCCCTGTCGGCGAGGCAAATGCCCGGGCAGGGGGTTTTGGTATAGTCGGGAAATCTCTCGCCGCTCCGGGTCCCGGAGGCGGCTCAGCTTTTCGGAATCAGGTCGAGGATGGAGTGGGAGAAGAGGTACAGGTAAGCCTGGGAGAGCTCGTCGGCCGTACACTCCACATCCTTGTTGATCCACTCGCGGATGACGGCGACAAGGCCGCTGGTGTAGTAGAGGGAGATGACCTCAACCGTGAGCGCGGGGCTTTTCGTGCCGGAGCTGATGGAGTAGCGGTCCGCGAGGCCCAGAAACGTCTGATAAATGTATCGCTTCAGGATATTCTCGAAGGAGTTCGGGCTGTCCGCCATCTGGTAGCAGCGGCGGTAGAACTTGCTGTCCTTTTCGAGGCAGCGGCACAGGAAAAGGAGAGCCTCGAACTCCATATGGCTCTCGATCATGCGGTCAGCGTTATCGGTGATCTCCGTCCGGAAGATCCACTCCAGGATCTCGTATTTGTCCTGAAAATGCTTGTAAAAGGTCGGGCGGATGAGGCCGGCGCGATCCGTGATCATCTTGATCGTGATCTTGTCGAACGGTACGGTCATAATCAGCTCTTTAAAACAGCTGGCCAAAAGTTCTTTTGTCAGATCCTTTTTATCCACGGCAGACTCCTTTTGTTCATTGTACCATGCCGGGAACAAAGAAACAATAAGTGTTCTGTCGTGTTCCTCACTTTTTTTCTTTACAGAAATAAAAGCGGGTGCTAATATAACTCTGTTTAGGAGTTTTCGTCTGGGGAGTCGAAAACGGAGAGGTTTTATGAAAAAAAGCATCATCGCGCTGTTTCTTGCCGGTACGCTGGCATTTGCCGGCAGCACTTTTGCGCAGGCCGCGAGCCCTGAGGAGGGGATCCGGGAAGCCGGAGACGTGGCCGCCTCCGCCGCGGAAGCGGCATTTGACAACGCCGCATATGAGGCCGAAAGATCGCGGGCCGAGACGGAGAAGAACGCGGCCGAGGCCCGGCTCGCGGAGGCCGAAGCCTCGCTTCGCGTGCTTGAGGAAAGGCAGCGGCAGCTGGCCGGCGAGATCGATGAGAAAAATGCCGAGCTGGTGGATCTTTTGGTGCGCATCTCCGAGACCAATGCGGAGGTGGAGGATGCGGTCGGCAAGGTTGAGGCTTCGGAAAAGACGATCGCCGCGACCGAGCTGAAGCTGGGCGACGCGGAGGAAGCGCTGGAGATCCAGTACGAGGCCATGAAGCGCCGCATCCAGTATTTTTATGAAAATGCGTACCCGCTCGGCATCTTTGGCACGCTGCTGAACGGCGGTTCCGGAACGCCGTTGGACCGGATGGAGCAGCTTCTTTCGCTGGAGGAGGCGGACCGCGACGCGTACCAGGCGTACCGGCGGACGGTGCAGGGCATCCTGCTTCTTAAGGAAAAGCTTGGCGAGGAGAAGAAGGTTCTGCTTTCCGAAAAACGGACGCTCGAGACCCGGCAGGCAGCGCTGGACGCCGAGGAGACGGAGCTTTCCCGTGAGATTGAAACCCTGCGGCAGGCCGACGGGGATTATGAGCACCGGATCGAGACGGCGAAGACCCAGGCAGCGAGCATATCCGAGCTGATCCGCGAGAAAAATGACCGCTTAAGCGAGATCGCCGCGGCGGAGGACGCCGCGCGCTCGGCGGCCGTGGAGGCTGCGCGGAAGAACGCCGAGGAGACTGCCCGGAAGCGAGCCGCGGAGGAAGCCGCGCGGAAGGCGGAGGCGGAGCGGAAGGCCGCGGAGGAGGCTGCCCGGAAGGCCGCGGAGGAAAATGCCCGGAAGAAGCGGGAAGCCATGGAAGCCGCGCGAAAGGCGAAGGAGGAAGCGGAGGCCGCGGAGCGGCGGGCGGCGGAAAAGCGCGCGGCGGATGAGGCGCTGGCCGCGCTCGAAGGAAAGACGGCGGCCGCGGCGGCGATTCCAATCGAGGCGCCGCCGACGCCCACGCCGGCAGTGCTCAGCGGTGAAGCCTTGGGCAGGAAAATCGTGGAGTACGCGGATCAGTTTATCGGCTGTCCGTACGTCTGGGGCGGGAACTCTCTCACAAATGGCTGTGACTGTTCGCATTTTGTGCATTTGGTGCTGCTGCACTGCGGGGCGTACAGCGGAGGCTATATGACCTCCGGCTATTGGCCGTACGCCGGTCTGCCGGTGAACAGCCTTGCCGAAGCCCGGGCTGGAGACATCATCTGTTATTCCGGCCATGTGGGGATTTATGATGGCGCCGGGCTGATTGTCGAAGCCAGGGGAAGCGCCTACGGTATCGTTCACAACCGCCCGGCCACCTGCAAGCCCATTGTCGCGATCCGAAGATTCACATAAACGCGGCAGCGCGGATTGCCTGCCGCCCTCCGGCACCTTGAAAAGTGCCGCACCAGGTTTGCCAGAGGCTCCCTGAAGGAAAGGATATGCCGCTGCTTGAGGCAGCGCAGCGTAAAGCATGAGTAACTCCAAGTAATTGTGCCGTTAGAATCTGTTTTATGGATGAACTGTGGTCATGCGAGGAGGGATAAGATGGAAGAGCCTGATGCTAAAAAAAGGAAGTCTGGAAGCATAAAGGAACAGGTTTTCAGAGGATGGAAGAAGATCCCGCTGCCGGTCCGGGCGTTTCTGGCCCTGTCAGCCTGTGTCGGGATCGTGCTCCTTTTTGCGGGGCTGCTGCGCCGGCCCGGAAGCGCGGCGGGCGGCGGAGCCGGCCCGGACGTGTCGGGAACCGGGGCTTTTGAAGCTGAAAGCGCGGCCGAAGGAGAGGGGAGCGAAACGTCGGTCTCCGGGCAGCCGGAGATAACCGGCGGAGACAAGAAGGAAGGCTCCGGGAAGACCGACGCTTCCGGCGGAAGCAAAGCGGAGGGCTCCGGGAAGCCGGACGATGAAAAAACGGAGGAATCCGGAAAGTCCGGCGGGGCAAAAACGGAGGCTTCCTCCGAAAGGAAGCTTCGAAAGCTGGTCGCGCTGACTTACGATGACGGGCCGTCGAATGCGACGCCGCTCATCCTGGACACCCTCGAAAAATACGGCGTGAAGGCGACCTTTTTCGTGGTCGGGCGGGATCAGGTCGAATATCACAAGGAGGCGCTGATCCGGGCGTACAACGACGGGATGGAGATCGGCAGCCACACCTACGACCACCGGATCCTCTCGAAATCCACGCAGGAGCAGATCTGGGAGACGATGTGGAAGAACGACGAGCTGCTCAAGGAGGTCATCGGCTTTCAGCCGAAGATTATGCGGCCGACGGGCGGCGGGATCAATGACACGGTCCGCGCGTCCATCGACCGGCCGATGATCCTCTGGAACATTGACACCCTGGACTGGAAATACGAGGATAAGGACACGATCGTGAATACCGTGAAGGCCGAGGTACATCCGGGAGCGATCATTTTGATGCATGACCTGATCGAGACGACCGGGGATTCGACCTGGCAGGCGACCGCGGAGATCGTCCCCTGGCTTCTGGAGCAGGGGTACGAGCTGGTGACGGTCTCGGAGATGGCGAAGGCCTACGGCTATACGCTGCAGCCCGGCGGGACCTACTACAGCTTCAACCCCCTCTGGTCTCCGGACGCGGAGCTCGCGGCGCGATATTATCAGGCGTTCGGCCCGAAGGAGCCGTAAAAGCCCGTTCAGAGGCAGCATTTTTCACGCGCGGAGTGATCCGCGCATCGGGTGCTTTGACACCCGGAGCATTTTTTATCAGCGGGTGCGAGCGGATGGACGTCCCGGAAAGGGAAGGTCCGCCGGCATTTGACAAAGACTATGGAGGCGTTTTATGAGTGTCATAACAAGAGAGGATATCCGCAACGTTGCTATTATCGCGCATGTCGACCACGGCAAGACCACGCTGGTGGACGGGATGCTGCGGCAGAGCGGCGTGTTCCGGGAGAATCAGGAGGTGCGGGAGCGCGTTATGGACTCCGGCGCGATCGAGCGGGAGCGCGGCATCACGATTCTCTCGAAAAATACCGCCATTGAGTACAACGGGGTGAAGATCAATATCATTGACACTCCCGGGCACGCCGACTTCGGCGGGGAGGTTGAACGTGTCCTGAAAATGGTGAACGGCGTGATCCTTCTGGTGGATGCCTTCGAGGGCACCATGCCGCAGACGAAATTTGTCCTGAAGAAGGCGCTGGAGCTGGATCTGGCGGTGATCGTCTGCATCAATAAGATCGACCGCCCCGAGGCCAGGCCGGACGAGGTCGTGGAGGAGGTGCTGGAGCTTCTGATGGATCTCGACGCCTCTGACGAGCAGCTCGACTGCCGGTTTGTCTTCGCGTCCGCGCGGGAAGGAACCTGCGTCGCGGACCTTGCGGACGAGCCGAAGGATCTGAAGCCGCTTCTTGACGCGATCCTGACCTCGATCCCGGCGCCGACCGGCGACCCGGAGAAGGGGACGCAGGTGCTGATCTCCACCATCGACTACAACGAGTATGTGGGCCGGATCGGAATCGGCAAGGTGGACAATGGGAAGATCCACGTCGGGCAGGAAATCGTCCGCGTGAATTATCATAATCCGGAGGTCCGGGAGAAAACCCGGATCACCAAGCTCTATGAATTTGACGGTCTGAAGAAGGTGGACGTGCAGGAGGCCGGCGTGGGCTCGATCGTCGCGATCTCCGGGATCGGGGATCTGCAGATCGGGGATACGCTGTGCTCGCCGGACGAGATCGACGCGATCCCGTTCCAGAAGATTTCCGAGCCGACCATCGCGATGAACGTGATCGTCAACGACTCGCCGCTGGCCGGCCTGGAGGGAACCTATTGCACGTCCCGGCAGATCCGCGAGCGGCTGTTCCGGGAGCTGAATACGGACGTGTCGCTGCGCGTCGAGGATACGGAGAATACCGACACCTTCCGCGTCAGCGGCCGCGGAGAGCTGCATCTGTCGGTACTCATCGAGACCATGCGCCGCGAGGGCTATGAATTTGCCGTATCGAAGGCGGAGGTCATCTACAAGACGGATGAGAAGGGGCATAAGCTGGAGCCGATGGAAACGGCTTATGTGGATGTTCCGCAGGAGTATTCGGGCACGGTGATCAGCATGCTGTCCGAGCGGAAGGGCGAGCTGCAGAGCATGACCACGCTTTCGGACGGGACGGTCCGGCTGGAATTCGAGATCCCCGCTCGGGGACTGATCGGGATTCACGGCAACTTCCTCACCGCAACCAAGGGAACGGGCGTCATGAATTCCGTTTTCAACGAATACGCGCCGTACAAGGGCGATATTAACTACCGGAAGAACGGCTCGCTGGTGGCCTTTGAGGACGGCGAGGCGGTGACCTACGGATTGTTTGCCGCGCAGGAGCGCGGGGCGCTGTTCATCTCGCCGGGCACGCGGGTTTATGCCGGCATGGTGGTCGGCGAGAGCGCGAAGCCCGAGGAAATCGAGATCAACGTCTGCAAGACCAAGCATCTGACCAATACCCGCTCCTCGAGCGCGGATGAGGCGCTGACGCTGACGCCGCCGAAGATCCTGTCGCTGGAGCAGGCGCTGGATTATATTGATTCGGACGAGCTGCTGGAGGTCACGCCCAAGTCGCTTCGGATCCGGAAGAGGATCCTGGATTCGAGGCTCCGGAAGCGGGCAAACTTTAATAAATAAGAGGGAAAATCGGATAAAAGCCGCGAAAAGCGGGGCTTTTGTCCGAAGAATTGAGTCGGCCGGCGTTGAAAAACCGGATAAAAGCCGCGAAATGCGGGGCTTTTGTCCGAAAGTCGGAGGAAGCAAGAGTTTTGATTTCGGATAAGATGTCGGGAAAATGTGCTTCTTATCCGTATTTGGAAAAAGGAGGCAGTTATGGTGAGAGTCATCATGCACGGAGCGGGCGGTTATATGGGCGCCGTGGTGACAGAATTTGCCGGGAAGGATCCTGAGACGGAAATCGTCGCGGGCGTGGACGTGCGGACGGACGCGGTTCGGCCCTATACGGTACACGCGAGTCTTGCGGACTGCCCGGAGGCGGACGCGATCATTGATTTCTCGACGGCGAAGGCGGTCGACGGGCTGCTTGAGTATGCCGTGTCAAAGAAGCTTCCGCTGGTCCTGTGCACCACCGGTCTTTCCGAGGAGCAGCTTGCGAAGGTGGAGGAGGCCTCGAAGGCGACGGCGATCCTTCGCTCGGCCAATATGTCTCTCGGCGTGAATCTTCTGCTGAAGCTTCTCAAGGAGGCAGCCTCCGTGCTCGTTCCGGCCGGATATGACGCGGAGATCATGGAAATGCACCATCGTCGAAAGCTGGACGCGCCGTCGGGGACG
>CACZBB010000075.1 GCA_902779245.1 uncultured Lachnospiraceae bacterium
ACGGGAGTGACTTGTAACCGCAAAGCCTTAACATTGCCATGTCATGAAGAATTCTTTCTGTACATTTTACGCGGAAAATGGTATGATGATAAGAAGAATCTGATACGCTGCAAAGGAGCTTACCATGTCCAGATTGTTAAAAATCATTTGCAATACGCTGATCGTGCTCGCCGTCGCTATCGCGGTGGCCCTGCTTTTGCCGCCGGTCATGGGTGTTACGACGACCGTCATCGACAGCCAGGGCATCCGCTCGAATCTGCCGGTCGGCTCGGTCACCTATTCCAGAAAGGTGACGGCGGATAATCTTAAAAAAGGCGATTTTATTCTTGTGGAATCGAAAAATGAAGCCTATGCGTATGACGTGATCTCTGTTGACATCGTCACGAAGAAAATGGTCGTGAGGAATGCCTTTGACAAATCCGCGGAGGAGAAGGAGCTGAAGATCACCTCCGGCGTCTCCCGGATCTCCTTCACGATTCCCTTCATCGGATTTGCCGTGGTCGCCATGCAGACGGTCGAGGGCATGATCGTCATCGGCCTCATCGTTCTCTTCATTATTATTCTCTATATCCTCTCGGAGGTATGGAAGAAGAAGCCGGACGAGGAGGAGGCTCCGGTGAAAAAGGAAAAGCCCAAAAAAGAGAAGCCGGTTTCTTCGTCTTCGGCGAAGACGGCTCCGGAGACTTCGCCGAAGGCTCCGGCCGGAACGGGGGAAGCGGCTGCAAAAGCCGCGGCCGGCGCGGTTCCTGCCGCCGGCGCGGCCGCTCTTTCGGGGAGCACGGATATCCGGGAAGCCCCGGAGCCTGCAAAGACGGCCGAGATGTCCGCGTCGGAGATGCATATTGAGGATGACGAGCTGACGGAAGAGGAATTCCAGCGGATCCTCGCGCTGGCGACTGCGAGAGAGGGAGAAGTCCCGGAGGCGGAAATCGTCAGCGATGACCGGGGGACTTTTACGGAGCTGCAGGCCGGCGGTGAAGCGGGAAGCGCAAAGCCACAGACCGGCGGTGAAGCGGAAAGCGCAAAGCCGGCGGATGCCGGCGCAAAAACGGCGGCGCCGGAGGCGGCCGGCCCGGAGACGGAAGCCGCTCCGAACGGCGAAAAACCGGAAAAGACGAAGGATCTCGGCAAGAAGGGAGCGTCCGACGGCGCTGAGAACGACGGCGGGACCGCCGCCAAAGAACCGGCCGGGACCGGCGGGAAAAAAGAAAAGAAGGGTTCCGGGAAAAAATCGGTTCCGCCGCACCGCCATTCCCTGGATGAGATGCTTGAGTATGCCAAGAAAGGCGGCGGAGATCCGGAGTTCCGAAAGGATGATGTCTCCGGCCTCGATGTTGTCGATTACAGTTCCTTCCTATAATAATGGGATGCTTATGAAGTGAGCGCAGGGCCCGGAACCGCGTAAAGACGCGGTCCCGGGCTCCGCTGCTTTATAGGGCCGCGTAAGGAATCTGGCGGCCTTCGGCAGCACGCGGCCAATTACATCCGGAATGCGCGAAAGAAAAAACAAAATTCATGGAAAAAAAGCTTGCATTGAATACGAGAATCGGTTATACTGGCAAAGCTGTGACATGATAGCGATGAAGCGTGAAGTTGCTGCACACTCGTTGCAGGTTCTCCGTGGAGCGAATGTCATGTAAGGATACTGGCGACAAGTCACTGTGCTCTGCCCGCGTGTCTCAGGCGGGATGTTAAGGGTGTTGTCCATAAACAGTATGGACACACCCGACAATGTGTACAGTCGCCGCTTGTCGTGCTCGTCAAAAGTACGAAAGAGGAGGCTCATTTTTTATGTCTAGTCAGGTAATGCGTATCACACTCAAGGCGTACGACCACACTCTCGTGGACGCTTCGGCGGCGAAGATCGTGGACACCGTGAAGAAGAGCGGCGCGAAGGTCTCCGGACCCATCCCGCTTCCCACGAAGAAGGAGATCGTGACGATCCTCCGCGCGGTGCACAAGTATAAGGATTCCCGTGAGCAGTTCGAACAGAGAACGCACAAGAGAATCATTGACATCGCCGCCCCGACCCAGAAGATCGTCGACGCGCTCTCGCGCCTTGAGATGCCTGCGGGTGTCTATATCGACATCAAGATGAAAACAAGGTAACAACCATTACTATGATCGCACGGACGTGCGATCCGCTGTAAGGAGGAAAACATGAAAAAAGCGATTCTTACAAAAAAGGTTGGCATGACCCAGATCTTCGCGGATAACGGCGTGCTCACCCCCGTGACGGTCCTTGAGGCCGGCCCGTGCGTCGTCACGCAGGTCAAAACGGTGGAGAAGGACGGCTACAGCGCGGTTCAGGTCGGCTTTGAAGACATTCGCGAAAAGCTTGTCACGAAGCCGGAGATGGGCGTGTTCAACAAGGCTGAGGTCGCCCCGAAGCGTTTCGTCCGCGAATTCAGATTCGAGAACGCCGAGGAGTACAAGCCGGGTCAGGTCATTAAGGCGGACATCTTCGCGGTCGGCGACCACATCGACGCCACGGCTATTTCCAAGGGAAAAGGCTTCCAGGGCGCGATCAAGCGTCTCGGCCAGCACAGAGGCCCGATGACCCACGGTTCCAAGTTCCATCGTCACCAGGGCTCCAACGGCTCGTCCTCGGATCCGAGCAGGGTCTACAAGGGCAAGGGAATGCCGGGCCAGATGGGCAGCGAGCGTGTCACGACCCAGAACCTCGAGATCGTACGTGTGGATGCCGAGAACAATCTGATCCTCGTCCGCGGCGCGGTTCCGGGACCGAAGAAGGGTCTTGTCACCATCAAAGAAACCGTCAAAGCAAAGAAGTAACCCGGAAGATAGGAGGACGATTCAAATGGCTAACGTAGAAGTTGTCAATATGGGTGGCCAGAAGGTCGGCACGATCGAGCTTGCGGACTCCGTGTTCGCGGCCGAAGTGAAGCAGCATCTGGTTCATCGCGCGGTCGTGCAGCATCTGGCGGCGCTCCGCCGGGGCACGCAGAAGGCAAAGACCCGCGGCGAAGTCTCCGGAGGCGGCCGGAAGCCGTGGCGCCAGAAGGGCACCGGCCATGCGAGACAGGGCTCGACAAGGGCTCCGCAGTGGAGACACGGCGGCGTGGTGTTCGCGCCGACGCCGAGGTGCTATAAGATTAAAATGAACCCGAAGGAAAAGAAAGCGGCTCTTAAGTCCGTCTTCACCGAGAAGCTTCAGAACGGCAATCTGATCGTTCTGGATGAGCTCACCTTCGGCGAGATCAAGACCAAAAACATGGTCAGCGTTCTTAAGAACATCAAGGCGGACAAGGCCTATGTTGTTATCGTCGGGAACGACAAGAACGTGGTTCTTTCCTGCCGGAACCTTCCGGAGATGAAGCTTTCCTCCACCGGGACGCTTTCCATCTACGATATGATGAAGTACAACAAGCTTGTCCTCACCAAGGATGCGGTCAAAGCGATTGAGGAGGTGTACGCATAATGGCAGACCTTAAGTATTACGACGTCATTTTACAGCCGGTCGTGACAGAGAAGAGCATGAACGGCATGGCGGACAAGAAGTACACCTTCTATGTCCACACCGACGCGACCAAGACCCAGGTCAAGGAAGCCGTGGAGAAGATGTTCGAGGGCACGAAGGTCCGCAAGGTCAACACCATGAACCTCGTCGGGAAGACCAAGCGGCGCGGCATGACCTCCGGAAAGACGGCCAAGAGAAAGAAGGCCATCGTTTATCTCACGGAGGACAGCAAGGATATCGAGGTTTTCGCGGGACTTTGATCCGCGGAACATTTTGTCAGATGAATGCTCTGACAGATGCACGATATTCCATCCCGCAAAACCCGTCAGCCGGGTTTACATATACGCAGATAGCGTGATAATAAGGAGATTAACACAATGGGTATTAAGACATATAAGCCGTATACGCCTTCCCGGCGGCATATGACCGGCTCGGATTTCTCCGAGATCACGGCCAAAAAGCCGGAGCGTTCGCTGGTCGTCAGCCTGAAAAAGACGGCCGGACGCAACAACCAGGGTAAGATCACCAGCCGTCATCGCGGAGGCGGATCCAGACGCAAGTACAGGATCATCGACTTCAAGAGAAATGCCAAGGACGGCATCGAGGCTACGGTGAAGACGATCGAGTACGATCCGAACCGCACCGCCAACATCGCCCTGATCTGCTATAAGGACGGTCAGAAGAGCTACATCATCGCTCCGGAAGGCCTTCAGGTCGGCCAGAAGATTATGAGCGGTCCGGAAGCCGAAGTTCATGTCGGCAACTGCCTCCCGCTTTCCTGCATCCCCGTCGGTACGATGATCCATAACATCGAGCTCATCCCCGGCAAGGGCGCCCAGATGGTCCGCGCGGCCGGCAACGGCGCTCAGCTGATGGCGAAGGAAGGCAAGTACGCGACCCTGCGTCTCCCGTCCGGCGAGATGCGTATGGTTCCGATCGAGTGCCGCGCGACCATCGGCGTCGTCGGCAACGGCGAGCATAATCTGATCAGCATCGGCAAGGCCGGCCGCAAGCGCCATATGGGCATCCGTCCGCACGTCCGCGGCTCCGTCATGAACCCGAATGATCACCCCCATGGCGGCGGTGAAGGCCGCGCTCCGATCGGCCGTCCGGGCCCGACGACTCCGTGGGGCAAGCCGGCGCTTGGCTACAAGACCAGGAAGCATAAGAAGCAGTCGAACAAGCTGATCGTCAGAAGACGCAACGGCAAGTCTTCCGGCAAATAAGGAGGTAGAGGAATATGTCACGTTCGTTAAAGAAGGGCCCGTTTGCCGATGCGTATCTGCTCAAGAAGGTGGATGCACTCAACGCGTCCGGCGACAAGGCCGTCATCAAGACATGGTCCCGCCGCTCCACCATCTTCCCGAGCTTCGTGGGACATACATTTGCTGTGCATGATGGAAGGAAGCACGTGCCGGTCTATGTGACAGAAGATATGGTCGGCCATAAGCTCGGCGAATTCGTTTCGACGCGCACCTACAGGGGCCACGGCAAGACCGAGAACAAGAGCCGCTGAGGGAAAGGAGAGTTATCATGGCTAAAGGACATAGATCACAGATCAAACGTGAAAGGAACGAGACAAACCGGGAGAACCGGCCGCACGCGAAGGTTTCCTTCGCCAGGATGTCCGTTCAGAAAGCCGGCTTCGTTCTCGACGCGATCCGCGGCAAGGATGTTGAAACGGCTCTTGGCATCCTGACCTACAGCCCGAGGTACGCTTCCTCTGTCATCAAGAAGCTCCTCGATTCCGCGATCGCAAACGCGGAACACAATAATGGCCTCCAGCGCACGAACCTCTACGTCGCCGAGTGCTACGCGGGCCGCGCAGCGACCATGAAAAGAATCCGTCCGAGGGCTCAGGGCCGTGCTTACAGGATTCTGAAGCGTAACAGCCACATCACCATCGTGCTGGATGTTAAATAAGGAGGAGCAAAATGGGTCAGAAAGTCAATCCGCACGGCCTGAGAGTCGGAATCATCAAGGATTGGAATTCCAAATGGTATGCAGATAAGGACTTCGCAGCGAATATCGCGGAAGATCACAAGATCCGCGTCTTCCTGAAGAAGCGTCTTTACACGGCTGGTCTGTCGGATATCGAGATCGAGCGCGCCTCGGACCGCGTCCGCGTAACCATCCACACCGCGAAGCCCGGCCTTGTCATCGGCAAGGGCGGCACCGAGATCGAGAAGATCAAGGCGGATCTTGGCAAGGCCATCGGCCGCAAGGTCCTCATCGACATCAAAGAGATCAAGCGCCCGGACCGTGACGCCCAGCTTGTCGCTGAGAGCATCGCCCTGCAGCTTGAGAACCGTATTTCCTTCCGCCGCGCCATGAAGTCCACCATGCAGAGGACGATGCGCGCCGGCGCCAAGGGCATCAAGACTTCTGTTTCCGGCCGTCTTGGCGGCGCGGACATCGCCCGCAAGGAAACCTACAGCGAAGGCACGATCCCGCTTCAGACACTTCGCGCGGACATCGACTACGGCTTCGCGGAAGCGGACACCACCTATGGGAAGATCGGCGTCAAGGCCTGGATCTACAACGGTGAGGTCCTTCCGGGCAAAGGAAACAGGGATGGAGGTGAACAGTAATGTTAATGCCGAAGAGAGTTAAGCGGAGGAAGCAGTTCCGCGGTTCCATGAGAGGCAAGCCCACCAGGGGCGTCCGCGTCACGCACGGCGAGTTCGCGCTTGTGGCGGATGAGCCGGTCTGGATCCGCTCCAACCAGATTGAGGCGGCCCGTGTCGCCCTTACCCGTTACCTGAAGCGCGGCGGTAAAGTCTGGATCGACATTTTCCCGGACAAGCCGGTCACGGCGAAGCCCGCTGAGACCCGAATGGGCTCCGGCAAAGGCTCCGTGGAATACTGGGTCGCCGTCGTCAAGCCCGGCCGCGTCCTCTTTGAGGTCGCCGGCGTTGAGGAAGCCGCTGCCCGCGAGGCGCTTCGCCTTGCCATGCACAAGCTTCCCTGCAAGTGCAAGATCTACTCCCGCGAGCAGGTCAACAGCAAATATGATGCCGAAAACACGAAGGCTGCCGAGGCCCAGGCTCCGGCTGCAGAAGGCGGTGATCAGGAATGAAGAGTACGAAATATCTTGAGAGCCTGCGCGGAAAGAGCGAGGCTGAGCTGAAGGATGAGCTGGTGGCTGCGAAGAAGGAGCTTTTCAACCTTCGTTTCCAGAACGCCACGAACCAGCTGGAGAATACGAGCCGGATCAAGGACGTCCGCAAGAACATCGCCCGCATCGAGACGATGATGAGCATGCAGGCGAAGGCTGCCAGGGAGGCGTAAACATGGAAGAGAGAAATCTTAGAAAAACCCGCGTCGGCAAGGTCGTCAGCAACAAGATGGACAAGACCATCGTCGTCGCTGTGGATGACCGTGTGCAGCATCCGCTGTATAAGAAGATCGTCAACCGTACCTATAAGCTGAAGGCGCATGACGAGAACAACGAGTGCAGCATCGGCGACAAGGTTCGTGTCATGGAAACCCGTCCGCTCTCCAAGGATAAGCGCTGGAGGCTGGTCGAGATCGTCGAGAAGGTCAAGTAAGACCTGCCATATATAGGAGGACACGAAATGATTCAGCAGGAAAGCAGACTGAAAGTCGCCGATAATACCGGCGCGAAGGAAATTCTGTGCATCCGCGTCATGGGCGGCTCCACCCGGAGATATGCCCGGATCGGCGATATTATCGTCGCTACGGTCAAAGATGCAACACCCGGCGGTGTTGTCAAGAAGGGCGATGTCGTGAAGGCCGTTGTGGTCCGCACCGTGAAGGGCGCGCGCCGCAAGGACGGTTCCTACATCCGTTTCGATGAGAATGCGGCGGTCATTATCAAGGATGACAATACGCCCAGGGGAACCCGTATTTTTGGACCCGTTGCCCGCGAGCTCAGAGAGAAACAGTTCATGAAGATCGTTTCCCTCGCTCCGGAAGTTCTGTAAGGGGGTAGCGAGATATGGCTATGTTAAAGATTAAGAAGGGCGATACGGTTCGCGTCATCGCCGGCAAGGATAAGGACAAGGAAGGCAAGGTCCTCGCGGTCGATGCCAGGAAGATGAGGGTCGTCGTTGAAGGCGTCAACATGATCACAAAGCATGAGAAGCCCTCTATGGCCAACCAGCAGGGCGGCATCGTGAACCGCGAAGCCCCGATTGCTATCTCCAACGTCATGTACCTTCATAAGGGTCAGCCGACCCGCGTTGGCTTCCGCTTCGAAAACGACAAGAAGGTCCGCTTCGCCAAGAAGACCGGCGAGACGATCGGCTAAAGGAAGGAGAACGGAACATGAGCAGAATGAAGGAAATGTACGAGCAGGAAGTCATTCCGGCACTGAAAAAGAAATTCGGCTACAAGAACCCCATGGAGGTTCCGAAGCTGGTGAAGATCGTGGTCAACATGGGTGTCGGCGAGGCCAAGGAGAACGTCAAGCTCCTTGATGCCGCCGTCGCCGATCTTGAGACGATCACCGGGCAGCATGTCGTCCGCACGAAGGCGAAGAAGTCCATCGCGAACTTCAAGCTTCGTGAAGGCATGCCCATCGGCTGCAAGGTCACCCTTCGCGGCGAGCGTATGTACGAGTTCGCGGATCGTCTGATCAACCTTGCGCTTCCGCGCGTCCGCGACTTCCGCGGCGTGAATCCGAATTCCTTCGACGGACGCGGCAATTACGCGCTGGCCGTCAAGGAACAGCTGATCTTCCCGGAGATCGAGTACGATAAGATCGACAAGGTCAGAGGCATGGACATCATCTTTGTCACTACGGCACGTACCGATGAGGAAGCCCGCGAGATGCTCCGGCTCTTCAACATGCCGTTCGCCAAGTAAAGGAGATAAGACCCATGGCTAAAAAGTCTATGAAAATCAAGCAGACCAGAACTCCCAAGTTCTCTACACGGGCTTATACCCGCTGCAGCATCTGCGGCCGTCCGCACTCTGTCCTTTCCAAATACGGCATTTGCCGTGTCTGCTTCCGGGAACTCGCTTACAAGGGCGAGATCCCGGGCGTGAAGAAAGCATCCTGGTAAAATATATAGAAAGGAGTGTCTGATATGACGACGACAAATGATCCGATCGCGGATATGCTTACAAGAATCCGTAATGCCAATACCGCGAAGCACGATACCGTGGATATTCCTGCCTCCAGGATGAAGATCTCCATCGCGAACATCCTTCTGGATGAGGGCTATATCACGAAATATGATCTTGTCGGGGATGGCGTTGACAAGGCGATCCGCGTTACGCTTAAGTATGGCAAGGATAAGAACGAAAAGATCATCTCTGGCCTTAAGCGCATCTCCCGTCCGGGCCTGCGCATCTACGCCGGCGCTGAGGAGCTTCCGAAGGTTCTCGGCGGCCTTGGCATCGCGATCATTTCCACCAACAAGGGCGTGATCACGGACAAAGAAGCCCGCAAGCAGAAGATCGGCGGCGAGGTTCTGGCCTACATCTGGTAATCCTATTTCCTGGCAAATGCCATTTCCCGTTATGTTCGGGACGAACTGAAAACAGAGAGGCTGCGGGTCTCTCCGAAAATCTAAGTTTAGGAGGAAACAAATTATGTCGAGAATCGGCAGAATGCCCGTTCCTGTTCCGGCCGGCGT
>CACZBB010000076.1 GCA_902779245.1 uncultured Lachnospiraceae bacterium
TGCATCGTCGTTTTCATCAACCAGCTCCGCGAGAAGATCGGTGTAATGTTCGGAAACCCGGAGACCACGACCGGCGGCCGCGCCCTGAAGTTTTATGCGTCTGTGCGCATGGACGTGCGTCGGACCGAGACGCTCAAGTCCGGCGGCGAGGTCACCGGCAACCGCACCCGCGTCAAGGTTGTGAAGAACAAGGTCGCCCCGCCGTTCAAGGAAGCGCAGTTTGATATCATGTTCGGCCGCGGCATCGCGAAGTCCGGGGATGTCCTGGATCTTGCGGTGGGCTGCGACATCGTGGATAAGAGCGGCGCCTGGTTTGCCTATAACGGGGAGAAGATCGGCCAGGGCCGCGAGAATGCCAAGAATTATCTCGAGGCCAACCCGGATATCCTCTACGAGATCGAGCAGAAGGTCCGCATGGCCTACGGCCTGCCCAGTGACCTCGACGACGAGGAGGAGAACGTGGAGTCTATGGAAGCGCCGGAAGCCGGGCAGGAGGCCTGAGAAAATGTCTGATCTGCGTGGTGTTGGAAGATCCGTGGATGAGCTATTCGCGAGGAAGGAGGATGCCGCCCCCGGCGGTGTCCTCCCGCCTTTTCGAAAAAAACCACCCCGGCCCTTTGTTCCGGAAGAGCACGCGGAAACTCCCTGCTTCGGGGAAGCGCCGGAGGACGGCCGGAAGTCGCCGCGCGTATCAGGAACGGAAACACCCTGCTTCGGGGAAGCGCCGGAGGACGGCCGGAAGTCACCGCGCGTGTTTAAGAGCCCGGAGGCGGAGCTTCTTTTTGCGAAGGAGAAGGCCCTGCGCCTCCTCGGCGACATGGATCGGACGAAGAAGGAGCTTTCGGAGCGGCTTTCGCGGGCGGGATGCTCGGCCCAGTCCATCCAAAAGACGCTGGAGTATCTTGCCCGCTACGGATATGTCGATGACGCACGGTACGCCGGGCATTACTATGCGCGGTACTGCGCGGAGCGCGGCGAGCGCCGGATCCGTCTGGAGCTTCTCAAAAAAGGCATTGCCCGCGAAATTGTGGAGACGGCATTTGCCGAAATCGATTCAGCGGAAACAGAGGGAGAAAGAGGAAGATGCCTTGCGCTTGCGAAAAAGCGGGCGGCCGGGCAGGACCTGTCCGACCTCAAAGTACGCAGCCGTCTGCTCGGCTATCTCGCCCGCCGCGGCTTCCGCGAAGCGGACATCCGGGCCGCGCTGCGTGAAATCGAAAAACAGTAGAAAAAACCGCCGATAATCCCTCGGATTACCGGCGGCCTTTCTATTTTGGTTCAATCACGAGTTTTGTGTGGTAACGAAAATTCTGGCAGTGCCCCGGCGGCCGGAGCAGATGCCTGGTTTTCTCGACGTACACTGCGTGTACCTAACCTCGAAAAAAGTTTTCTGCCCGCCGCCTGATTAGCCATATCGCAATCACATAGAAAAAATGATTGACCCTCTATTTTCACAGAGCCGCGCAAGGAAATTTGCTGCCTTCGGCAGCGCGCGGCTCGCGAGAGCGGGCAGAAGTTCGGCGTCCGCCTCCCTCTGCCCGATTCTTTTATAGTTTTCGCTTATTCTTCTTCATCCAGCGAAAGATCATACACCGAAACATCCTCCGGCGAGCTTTCTTCTGCATTCGCCGCAAGCTCATCCAGCGCGTAAAAGCCGTTCGTCAGATCCATGGAGATGTAGTTTCCCTCGGGAATGCTGAGCAGGTACGAACCGAACTTTTCTCCCCGTGTCTCCCCGCTGGGCTTCCCTTCGGCGTCGTCCCCTAGAATCTCGGTGAAAAGAATCTCGGTGACATCGCGCCAGACATCCTTGTCCTTGTCATAGAGAAGAGACTGGGACGTTCCAAGGTGCTGCAGGAGAACCGCGGCCTTGACCGTTTCGCCCGTCTCGGCATTGACGGGAAGACGGAAATGCCCGTCGCCGGAGATATTGAGGGTGGTGCTTTCAAACATATCTTTCGACGTGTTGTATCTGAGCAGGAAGACGCTGACGGGCGGATAATCCGTCTTCACAAAATATTTATCAAAGGCCGCTTCATCGATCCGAAGATCCGCCAGCGCCGTGCCGGGCACGACCTCATCCGGGAACCCGGCCAGGCTGACCTTCTTTATAGCTTCCGTCAGCACATCCATGTACTTCTCCATGCCCAGAGCCTTCAGCGTGTAGGGAAGAATGACCGCAAGTTGGTTGAAGTTCGTCTCTTTGGTGAGGCTCATGTCCACGGTGAGCCAGTAGCGCAGCGCTTCTTCATAGGACATTCCGCCCTTCTCGCAGAGCATATACGCGATATGGGTGACAAGAGAGGAATTGCCGTGAACGCCGCCGTAATCATTATCAACCGTCGGAAGGTAGGCACTGGGGGTAAAATAGCGTCCGAGCGTTGTCACCGGCTGCTGATAGCGCTCCGGATCCGAGAAGGAACGGATCGGTGTCTTCTGGTTGCGTCCCATCAGCCAGCCGCCATCCTCCTTCAGCGTGAGCATGTCGATCATATAGCCGATGACATCGCTCAGGCCCTCGTTGATCGCGCCCTGATCATTGAGATAGGCGGTGTTGATTACGGAGCGGTGGGTGACGGAGTGCGTGAACTCGTGAGCCATCACATCCAGGGCGTAGGCATCCCCGAAGCCCTTTCCAAAGGTAAAGGTCTCAAAACCGTAGGTCCGGCTCCCGCTGTAAAGGGCCGTGTCCTTCGGCTCGCCGTTCTGGTTCACGGCGTAATAAAGAAGCATCGTGTCGGTACCCTGACCGTCCGGAGCTTTCCAGCCCACGACATCCTTGTAAAAATCATAGACCCTGGCAAAATTCCCCCAGAGCACCAGCATCTCCTGATCGGCATCCTCCAGGCTTTCGAAGCCGCGGACCTGGAACTTGGGCTGGTCTTCCTTCTGACGATAATAGCCCTCATAATCGCACATCACGATGCGGCGGGCCGTGTCGATGAGAAGATAATCTCCGTCGCTGTTTTTGACAAGATCGAGGGTCATCTCGCCGAATTCCTTGCCCTTCCAGGGCTTAGCCGGCTTGTAGGTGACCGTCACGGGCTCGATGCCCTCCATCTCGAAAATCACGTCATGGTTGTATTCCTGATCCCTGAGCTCGCCGTTCACCACGTCCCGCGTGGGAAGATTAAAGAGGTAGTCTCCGGTCGTACTGACATAGTGGATCAGGTAGGGATACTTCTCAATCTCCGCGGCATTTGTCTCGTCCGGCTTCTCGCCGTACAGAACCTGGGAGCCGGGATTGTCCGTGTAGACGCGGTAAGCCGCGCGGACGGTATTTTCGTTGGACGCCCGTCCGTCCTCCGTGATGAGAATCGGCAGCGGCTCGCTGATATTTGACGCAAAGGTAACCTTCGGGAACATTTTTGCGACGGCTTTCGCTGCCTGTTCCTTGGTGATGGGTTCGGAGACCTCCTCGGTTTTTCCGCCCAGGGCTTTGTTGATGGCAAGAACTTTGCCGTCCCCGCCGACAAGGAGCTTGATTACGCTGCCCTCCACGACGCTGCCGCCGCGCTTCTCCGCGAAGTTGTATACACTGGAGTCAAAGAATTTCAGCGGCTCGCCCAGGGACTCAAGGACGGTTTCCTCCGGAATGCCGAGCAGCGGAAATGCGGCCTTAACGGCATCCAGGGCGTTTCCCTGGTTGTCCACCTTGATCTCGGTGAAGGTGCCGCCGATGTACTGAACACCCGATTCGGTCTTGTAGACGTACCAGGAAGGATCCAGCTCCGCTTTCGCGGGGACGCTTGTCGGTGTGACCTCCTCGGCCGCCGAAGACGTCGCGGATGATGTCGCGGGAGCCGACGAGGCGGTTTTGGTCGATTCGGCAGGAGCCGTCGAGGAAGCCGGCGCCCCGCAGCCGGCCAGGAGGCCTGCCGCGAGCAGAATGCTCAGAGCCGCTCCGGCAAACGGTTTTTTCCACACAAGTCCTGTCAAATGCCGCCTGGAGGGTGTTTTTTCCCCGGTCCTCTGGCAGTTTTCAAAAAGCTTTTTTTTACGCATGTTTTTCCTCCTTTATGATAAGCAAATGTATGGAGAACGTATGGGTCGCGCAAGGGGGGCTGTCAGATAGAGCTTTCGGATGCCCTTGAAAAAGTATACAATAAATGGAGAAAGCTGTGCAAGAGACACTTTCTCACAGAAAAAATAAAAAAAATTTCAAACAGCCCGATTTTTGCAAAGAAGCTGCAAAGATCGGGCTGTTAAACTGTAGTCACAGTCAAGGGAGACACAAAAGCTTCCCGAAACGGCTGGAAGAAAAAGTTCAAAAAAGATTTGGATTTTTTCAAAAAGCACGGAAATTTGCAAAGAAGCTGCAAAGATCGGCCTGCTAAACTGTAGTCACAGTCAGGAAAACAAAGCCCAGGCAACGAAAGGAGATTATAAAAATGAAAACCACAAAGCATACAACCATCAGCACCGTCAACAATCCCACAACAAATACAGCATTTTCGAAAGGAGAAAAGACCGTGAAAAACACAAAGTTCAATGCCATCTGCACCGTCAACAATTCCACGACAAATACAGCAAATTCGAAAGGAGAAAAGACCATGAAAAACACAAAGTTCAATGCCATCAGCAACGTCAACAATTCCACGACAAATACAGCAAATACGAAAGGAGAAAAAACCATGAAAACCACGAGAACAAAGAAGCACGCCTTCAAGGCCAGAATCATCGCCTCCGTCCTTTCCGCCCTCACCGTCTTCTCGGCCTTTGGCGCGGGCACGGCGTCCACCGTCCTGGCGGCGGAAAATTCAGGATCCATTGTCTCCACGATCACCTCGTCCGTGACGGACTTCTTCAAGGACAAGTCTCTCGGGTTCGTGCAGAACACCGCGCTGAAGATCATCGGTCCCGAGCTCTCCAAGGCCGGCTTAACGCCGATCCTCAATACGTTCCTCGGCATCGAGGACGAGGGTCCCAGCAACCAGGACATCCTCGATGCGCTCGAAAAGAGCACCGCGGAGATCAAGGCGGAGATCGCCAGGGTCCTGGACGCGACGAAGGAGCTTTCGACGCAGACGGCCAATTATCACCAGCTGCAGATGAACCAGCTCAGGGCGATCAACAGCAACATCGATACGAAGGATTTCCGGACCCAGGCCGACACGGTCGCCGCGGATTTCGCCCACGCGCTCAAGCGGATCGACGAGAACCGGGAGAACATCACCTGCGACGGCAGCGGCAAGATCAACAACACCACCTATAAGGCTTACAAAGAGATCCTCGCGGACCCCAAGTGCAACGTCAGCACCATGCAGGCAAATTTTGACGAGATGCTTCGCTTCCTCAAGGGCCAGCGCACCTCCAACAACAACGAAAACGGCTACCGCCAGCTTACCAATTACCTGATGGACAGGATCGTGGCGGCAGACCTTAACGAACACAGCTACACCAACACCCCCGACTACAACGGCGGCATCGACGCGATCAACACCGAGATCAAGATCATGGAACAGCAGGCGGTCATGGACTTCGCGATCATCAACGTGCTGAACAGCATGCAGCGCAAGGTCAAGGAGTATGAGGTCGACAACGGCATCATCACGGTCAACGAAGACGAGAGTCCCTATGCCAGATATGAAAACACGGCGACAAATCTCCAGAACAGCCTTGTGGAGATGAACAGGATCTTCACCGAAGTGCTCAAGGAAAACGAATCCCTGAAGGACAAGTACATCACAGCCTACCTGTACGTGAAAGAGAACGGCAATACCGTGAAGAAGGGCTGCACTTCCTTCATCGACGCATGGTCGCAGGGTGTTGACAGCGGCTGCAGCTTCACCATCAATGTCACCAAGAGAGGCCAGGAGCTCGTGGCCGACAGCAAGAAAGGTTTTCAGTTTGACGAGAACGTGAAGGGCATCAGCGAGGACGGCGGTTTCCTGGTTCCCGAGGGCAAAAAGGTCTATATCGATATGACCGGCTGGAGCAACGGTTTTTACGCCGAGGAAAAACCCGACATGCACATCTTCACCGTCAGCAGCAACTCGGATTTCACCATCCGTCACGCGAAATTCAAGGACGGCGAAAACCATATCTTCGTTCCCGACAACGCAAAGAACGCCAGGGTCACGATCTACGGCTGCGGCATCTACAGCTCCAAGGGTCCGGCGGTCCTCATCAGCAAGAAGGCTGACAACACCAGCGTAAAAGTTCAGTGGAGCGAGTACTGGGATTCCGCGAACGGCTTCGTCAAGAACAACAACAAGTCCAGCGTCGTTCAGGAAGAATCCTGTAACCGCATGTACGAAGAACCGAAGCGCGGCGGCGAGTACTGGGGAACATGATGAAACGTCAGGAAGATAACCGACAAAGGAAGTTTGAAAGATATGAGATGATATTATAGAAGCATCGCCCTGCCGGAGCGTTCGGCAGGGCGATGCCGTTTCCTTCGCAGAGCCGCGCAGGGGAATTGCGCTGCCATTCAGCCGGCAAGAGCGATCTCGAGGACATCCACGTTCTCCCACTGCGCCAGAAGAGCGACGTTCTTTTTTTCCGGGTCAAATCGATAAAACTCGCAGGGTGTATGAAGGTTCACGTTGAGCTTCGCGGCCACGAAAACATAACCGCCGGTCTCGAATATTTTCGCTTCCAGGAGAAGGTGCCCGAGCTTCGGAAGGACCGCCGCGCAGGCTTCCCGGACATCCTCGTTCACCTTCGCCGCGCGGCCATTTTCGTCACGGAAAACAAGATACGCCAGATCGTTGGCGATTTCCCGGCCATCCGCCTCCATGGCGAAAATATCCAGAACCCCGTAAGAGACATTTGCCATATCCGCTCTGAACGTTTCAAAATATTCGCCCACGCCGCGGTTTTCGTCAATCCATTCGTTATAGGTAGTTCCGTCCGCGGTATCCCGGATCTTCACGAGCACGGTCGGGGGTGTTTCCGTAAACAGGGAGCTGTACCAGCACATCGCCACAAGCACGAGGCAAATGGCGGCCGGGAGGAAGATGGGGATGCGCCGGAGCCAATGCTTTTCCTTCCCGACGGGAAAAAAGAGAAAGGCCAGCAGGTTGGCGGTGACAAG
Organism: uncultured Lachnospiraceae bacterium; assembly: GCA_902779245.1. Taxonomy (GTDB): domain Bacteria; phylum Bacillota; class Clostridia; order Lachnospirales; family Lachnospiraceae; genus Chordicoccus. The sequence goes on from CACZBB010000076.1 coordinate 7,040, forward strand.
AAGCGGCAGTCCGATGGTCAGGGCCAGGCCCGCGCCCTCCCAGACCGCCATCGGCAGCATCGCGTCGGGGTTCGGCACGGTCATGTCGTGCGAAAGGAACCGGAAGCTAAAAACAGCCAGGCAGACGATCCCCGCAAGATTCAACAACACAAGCAGCATATTTACAGCTTTTTTCATAACCCTCTCTCTCCACAACCGTCAGCCATCCGCCGACCATTCTAAGCGCAGCGCAAAATCTCTTCCGCAGCCATCCGACAGCAATCCGCCTGTCATTCTGAGCGCAGCGAAGAATCTCATCTAAGGATGATCCATATATAGATATGCTCCACGGGCTGGCTGTTTTCCGCTATTCCTCCATCTTCCGGTATTCCAGAAGGTCGCCCGGCTGGCATTCCAGGGCTTCGCACAGCTTCGCCAGCGTCGTCACCTTAACGGCCTTCGCCTTTCCCGTTTTCAGGATCGACATATTTGCCAGGGTGATCCCCACCCGCTCCGCAAGCTCCGTCAGGCTCATTTTCCGTTTCGCGAGCATGACATCAATATTGAAAATGATCTCGCCTTCCATCCTTTGCCTCCGGTTTTAAATAGTGAGGTCGCTCTGCTCCTGCAGGGCGGCCGCCTTCCGGACCAGATGGGAGAGCGCGGCTGCCGCGATGCCGAGGGCGAAGCAGGCGAAAACGATGAGAAGAGAAAACAGGGCGATTCCCGGATGGCTGTTGTCTGTCAGCAGCAGCACCGCGTTTCCGGCAAAAAAGAAAATGCCGTCAAAGATCGCGCAGGACGCGATGCCCCGCAGATGCCGCGCGTTCTCCGGCGAAAAAGAACGGTCCTTTCCGATATTGCCGGCAACCTTCCAGCCCAGAACGAGGATGATGGCCACGGGAATAGCGGTCGCCCATAAAAAAACCAGCCAGGGCCAGAAACGTCCGGAGAATTCCGGATTGCTCTCGACGAGAGAAGCCCCGTAAGCCGGCAGGATCCAGAAATAAACAAGCGCGGCGCAAAGCCCGACGCCGAAGAGAACGCCCTTAAGCCACCTGGCAAGAGTTTTTTGCTCCATGATCCAAACCTCCTTTGCAGAACAGGGGACGGTTTTTAAGTGAAATGCAGGACAGCGGCAGAATAGAAATCTGTGGTCTATACCGGGCTGATTTTTGTCACTGGCCCGCAGCCGGACAGCGACGCGAAGCTAGTCCTTTAGGGCGAGTGTCCGGCTCGGGAGTGTACAGTAACCGACGGTTCTTTGTGTCATACAGAAGGGAGCACAGAGAGCCGTCCCCGGTACTGTTCTCCTGTGTTCCGTGTCAAGTATAAGACAACGAATATTGTTTGTCAATATGAAATTATTGTATTGCAATAATTATTTCTTTTATAACGGGAAGAATGCTAATCTCATCGCTTGAAAATGTAAGAAAAACAGCCCTGTCGTGCTCTAAAACACGAAAGGGCTGTTCCTGCGTGAGCATGATCTGCCTCTCCTTGTCCTGCCACATTCGGGCAGATCCTTCCCGGACGGTTCGAAGTTCCGCGTCCTGCGAGACGGCCTTTTCGACATCGGTATCGTTGATGTCCGCAAGGGACGCGAGCCATCGCCGGAGCCGGTCCGGCTGCCCCTCCTGGGACTCTGCGTTCTTTCCTTCCTTAAACTGCCTAAGGCATTTGATTTGCCGGAATTTAGCTTTGAGGTTTTGGGGTGAGTTTCAGGGCGGCCATAGCCTCGTCCTGGGTGAGGCCAAGCGTTTCCATAAGACTTTGCAGGTTACGCGCACGTTCGGATTCAGTACCTTCCGCCAGGCCTTCTTTTCGGCCTTCCTCAAGGCCTTTTTTTCGGCCTTCTTTTCGACCTTCTTCCAGGCCTTCCTCTTTCCACTGATGCCGATAGCTGTTCCAGTCCATTTCATCAAAGAATTCCTGCGTGAGCATGATCTGCACCTCCTTGTCCCGCCCCATTCGGGCGGCTTCTTCCCGGACGGTCCAAAGCTCCGGATCCTGCGAGATGGCT
>CACZBB010000077.1 GCA_902779245.1 uncultured Lachnospiraceae bacterium
GTCACGGGCGCGCTGGAGCGCGCGCGCGACCGCGACGAGGTGCTCGTGCTCTACGCGCACGACATCACCGCGGACGACGCGAAAAAGGATCTGGCGCAGCTGGAACGTCAGGGCTTCGGCAGTCTTCCGATCTGCGTCGCGAAGACCCAGTACAGCTTCAGTGACAATCCGAAGCTCCTCGGCGCGCCGAAGAATTTTGATATTACCGTCCGGAAGCTCAGGCTCTCCGCCGGCGCCGGATTCGTCGTGGCGCTGACCGGCGCGATCCTGACGATGCCGGGTCTTCCCAAACGCCCCGCCGCCGAAAGCATCGACGTCGATGAAAAAGGAAGAATCACCGGACTGTTTTAAAGCAGCCTTAGCGGCCGCATAATCTGGAGGAACTATGCAAAACCTTGTACATATGAATCTCGAAGCTTACGTTTCCGCGCTCGGCTCAAAGAGCCCGGTTCCCGGCGGCGGCGGTACGGCCGCGCTCGCCGGAGCCCTTGCCGCCGCGCTCGGCCAGATGGTCGGAAGCCTGACGGTCGGCAAGAAAAAATACGCGGCCGTGGAAGAGGAGATGCAGAAAGCTCTCGCCGAGGCGAAAGCCCTCTCCGAAAGCCTCCTTTCGCTCGTTGACCGGGATGCCGAAGCCTTCGAGCCCCTCTCGAAAGCCTACGGACTTCCGAAGGATACGGAAGAGGAGAAAGCCGTCCGGGAGCAGATCATGGAAACATGCCTCCACGATGCCGCCGAAGTGCCCTTTGCGATCCTGGAGACCCTGGCGAAGGTCACCCCCCTGCTCTCATTTTTCGCGGCAAATGGCTCCGTGCTTGCGCTGTCGGATGCCGGCTGCGGCGCGGCCCTTGCGGCCGGAGCGGCCAGAAGCGCTCTTTTGAATGTCCTGATCAACACGAAGTCCATGACCGACCGCGCGCACGCGGAGGATCTCTCCTTCAAAGCCCAAAAGCTCTGCGAAGAGATCACCGACGATGCGGATACCATCTACGGGATCGTATTAAACCGTTATCTTTGATTTTTATTCGTTTTTGACCTTTGAACCGGGAATGAAACGGCCGGGCACGAGCGGTTTGCGCTGCGAGCCGCACCGGTGCGAACGGCCGCCCGGAAGCATCACGATGATCAGTCGATTATTGACGGAGGCTTTATATGGCGACGATCTTGTCTGGAAAAGCAGTGGCGGAGTCGATCACGGAAAAAACACGGGCGAAGGCGGAGGAGCTGACGGCTCAAGGCCGTCAGCCCGTGCTTCTCATTGTTCGCGTGGGAGAGAAGGGAAGCGACCTTTCCTATGAGCGCGGCGTGATCCGGCGCGCGGAGAGCGCGGGTATTGCGGTGCGCGTCAAGGCGCTGCCGGAAACAGTAAGCGGGGAGGAGATGGCTGACGTTCTTCGCGAGGCCAGCGAGGACCCGACGGTCAGCGGCGTCCTGCCCTTCCTCCCGCTGCCGGGACATCTGAACGAAAAGATCATCCTCGAGGCGCTTGCCCCGGAGAAGGACATCGACGGAGCGACGCGCTCCTCCATGCTCGGCGTATATGCCGGAAGCGGCGAGGGATACTCTCCCTGCACGCCCGAGGCGGTTATCCGCATTCTTGACCACTACGGCGTTGAGCTTTCCGGAAAGAAGGTGGCGATCGTCGGCCGCTCGCTGGTGGTCGGAAAGCCCCTGGCGATGCTGCTCCTTGCGCGGAACGCAACGGTCACCTTGTGCCATACGAAAACCGCGGATCTCCCGGGCGAAACCCGGCAGGCCGACATTCTGGTCGTAGCCACGGGACACGCGAAGACCATCCGCAGCGCTCATATCCGAAAAGGGCAATTCGTCCTGGACGTCGGCATCAATTTTGACGCTTTCGGAAAAATGTGCGGGGATGTGGCTTTTGAAGAGGTAGAGCCCTTCGTCGGCGCGATTACGCCGGTCCCGGGCGGCGTCGGCACCGTAACCAATGCCGTTCTTCTCTCGCATGTCGTGGACGCCGCAGCCAGGGCCTACGCCAAAGACCCCCTGCCTAAGTCCAAAAAAACGGAAGCCTGAAGCCGGCGTCGGAACGCCTCGGACGCGGGAGCCTGCGGTCGAGGTGTTCGCTTTAAATCCCAGAAAGGCGGATGCAGATGGGTGATTTTTTCTCGAATCCGGCGCTTGTGACGGCGGCGGTTCTTCTTATCCTTGTGGCGGGCTCGGCGGCACTGATTCTGCGCGAAAACCGCGTTCAGCGTGAAAAGACCCTGAAAAAGCTCAAAAAATCTTTCGGAAAGCCCGGAAACCGTCAGCTTGGCACGGAGAAGCTCGCCTCCATCGGCGCCTACGCACGGTCCCGGGATGCCGCTCTCCCCGCGGAAACGCCCTCCGGGAGCGCGGCGGCGAAGCGGGCTGTCGAAAAAGCCGCGGAAAACGGACGGGCGGCGGTCGACGACATCACCTGGAATGACCTGGCCCTCGACGATGTTTTCCGCCGGATCGGCGGCACGGTCTCGGATCCCGGCGACGCGGTCCTCTACGACTGGCTCCGCCATCCCCTGCTGACGAAAGAAGCCCTCGCCTCCCGCGCGAAAAAAATCAGCCTCTTCGGGGAAAAGGATTCCCTCAGGATCCGGGTTCAGGGAACGCTCGCCCAGGCCGGCCGGCTCAAAAAGCTTTCGTATTTTGAAGCCATGTCCGCCCTGCGGGATGCGAAGCCCGTCGGCGCGGCGAAATACGCGTTCCTGGGGCTTCTGACGCTCGGCTCGATCATCCTGTTCTTCTTCCAGCCGCTCATCGCCCTCTTTGTCTTCCTGGCGCTCGCGGTCGTAAACCTCGCCGTGTACATTTCCCTGCGCGACAAGACCGGCGTTTACGTTACGGCCTTCGGCTGCGTCCTGCGCCTGATCCGGTGCGGGCGGGAGCTGTCAAAAGACGGCATCGCCGAGCTTCCGGAGGAGAGGGATCGGCTCAAAGCCCTTCTCGAAAAGCTCAAGGCCTTCAAAAAAGGCTCCGCATTTGTCATGGCCGGAGCACAGGTGAATACCGGACTCGGCAATGCCGTCCTTCAATACATCAATATGTTCTTTCATCTGGACCTCATCAGCTTTGACCGCATGCTTTCCGCGGCGCAGGGCGAGGAGGACACGGTCGCCGAGCTCTTAGGGCTCCTTGGCGGCCTCGATGCGGCCTGCGCCGCGGCGGGCTTCCGCGCTTCGCTTCCTTCCTGGACGGAGGGGACTCTTCACGAAAGCGCCGACGCCGCCATGAAGGCGGAAGGGCTGTACCACCCGCTTCTTGAGCACCCGGTTCCGAACAATATTTCGGCAAATGGTGGAAATCTTCTGACCGGGTCGAATGCCTCCGGCAAATCGACCTTCTTAAAGAGCCTTGCCCTGGCCGCGATCCTCGGACAGTCGCTCGCGACGGTTCCGGCCAAGGCCTACGCCGCGCCGTTTTACCGCGTGCTGACCTCAATGGCCCTTTCCGATAATCTGAAGGGCGGTGAGAGCTACTTTATTGTTGAAATCCGGTCGCTGAAGCGCATCCTGGACGCGGCCAATGCCGGCGGCGCGCCGGTGCTGGGGATCGTTGACGAGGTGCTTCGCGGGACGAACACCATTGAGCGCATCGCGGCCTCGTCCGAGATTCTCCGAACCCTCGCCGCCCCCGGCGAGCTGACCTTTGCCGCGACCCACGACATCGAGCTCTCGTACCTTCTCGAGGACTGCTATACGAATTATCATTTCGAAGAATCCTTTGACGGAAAGGATGTCGTGTTCGACTATAAGCTCCGCGAAGGCCGGGCCGTGAGCCGGAATGCCATCCGGCTGCTCACCGCGGCCGGCTACGACGAAGCCATTACCGGGCGCGCCGCGGCCCTGGCGCAGAACTTCGAGAAGACCGGCGCATGGGAGAGAGCGTGAGCAAGACGAATAACGGAGGATCATCATGATGGATGGAAAACCGCTGGTGCGGCTCTATTCGGACGGCGCGGCGCGCGGAAACCCGGACGGGCCGGGCGGCTACGGCGTCGTTCTGGAATTCACGGACAGCAAGGGAAAGCTCCACGTCCGGGAGCTTTCCGAGGGGTTCCCCAAAACCACCAACAACCGCATGGAGCTTTTGGGCGTAATCACCGGCCTCGAAGCCCTGAACCGCCCCTGCCGGGTGCTTGTTTACTCGGACTCCCAATATGTCGTCAAAGCCTTCACGGACGGATGGCTTGACAGCTGGCAGAAGCACGGCTGGCGAAAAGCCGATAAGACCCCCGTCCTGAACCAGGATCTCTGGGAACGCCTCCTGGCGGCCGCCAGGCCCCACGAGGTCGCCTGGAACTGGATCCGCGGCCACGCCGGCCATCCGCAAAATGAGCGCTGCGACCAGCTCGCCACCGCGGCGGCGGACCGGGCACGCGCATGATGGGCATAAAGAACTCTTTTGGAGCCGTGATGGCAGCGGCAGAGGCGGAAAATGGGCTTTAATCAGGAAAGCAGAACCGTGAACGCGGGAAAAAACGCGCTCTCCGCGCTGACGAACAAAACCATATCGCTCGTCCTCGCCTTTGTCAGCCGGAAGTTTTTCATTCAATACATCGGCGTCGAATACCTTGGCATCAACGGTCTTTTCGCAAACCTCCTGACGATCCTGTCTCTGGCGGATCTGGGACTGGGAACGGCCATGAATATCAGTCTCTACCGGCCGATTGCCGAAAATGACACCGAAAAGATCGCCGCGCTGCTGGGCTATTACAAAAAGATCTATTACGGAATTGCCGCCGGCATTTTTCTGATCGGCATGGGCTTTCTGCCGTTTCTTCCGTACCTGGTGAACCTCGACTCCGAAATTCCGCATTTGACGCTGTACTATATCCTCTGCGTTCTCCAGAATGTCGTTTCTTATTTATTTGTCTACAAAGCCTCCATCATCAAAGCGGATCAGAAATCGTTTCTGATCAACCGGATCGACCTCTATACGAACATCGGGTGCGTGCTTTTGCAGATCGTCAGTATCGTCGCCTTCAGGAGCTACCTGGTCTTCCTGCTGATCGGCATCCTGCGGGTCGCGGTCCACAATCTCACGGTCTCCCTGATCGCCGACCGCAGATACGCGTTTATAAAAAAGAAGGTCCCGCTGGACAAGGGAGAAAAGAAGGAGATCTTTTCCAACGTCTCCTCGATGTTTCTTTTCAAGGTCTCCTATACGCTGATCAACGGCACGGACAATATTCTGATCTCCGTCCTGATCGGCACCGTCTGTGTCGGCCTTTATTCCAATTATTATACCCTGACAAATAATCTGGAAGCCTTTATCGCGCTGGTATTCACGTCGATGACGGCCGGCGTCGGGAACCTGGTCGTCTCGGCAAATGCGGAAAAGCGGTACCAGACGTTCCGCACGATGCAGCTCTTTAGCTTCTGGCTCTGCGGTTACATCACGGTCAGCCTGTTTTTCCTGCTGCAGGATTTCATGCAGCTGTGGTTCGGACGGGAGCTTTTGCTGGACAACCTGACCGTAACCGCGATTGTTCTGAACACCTTTTTCACGATCTCGATGCGGCCGGTGTGGACCTTCCGGGAAGGCACCGGAATGTTCCGCAGGATACGGTTTATCATGCTGGCGACCGCGGCGCTGAACCTGCTGCTTTCCGTGCTTCTCGGAAAGCTCCTCGGCCTTAGCGGAATCCTTTTTGCGACATCAATCTCGAAGATCTGCACATACTTCTGGTACGAGCCGAAAATCCTGTTCCGGGACTTTTTCCGGCAGAAGGTGCGGCATTACTACGGGCCGTTTCTGCAGAACCTCCTGCTGATCATCCTCTGCGGCCTTATCTGCGGGGGGATCCTTTCGCTTTTTCACACGGTCAGCATCCTCAGCTGGCTGCTCAAGGCGTTGATCTGCACGGTCGTCGTCAACGGAGCCTACGCGCTCCGCTACCGGAAGACCCGGGAGTTCTCCGAACTGCGGAAAAAGCTGAGGCTTTTCGCGCGCTGATCATCCTGATTTCCGCAAGAAATACAATAAGATGAAGATTTTAACGATATCCATTGCCGCATACAATATCGAAAGGTTCCTGAGAGCTTCTCTGGAGCGTCTTTTGTGTGTACGGAATATCCGAAAAACGGAGATCCTGATCATCAGCGACGGTTCGACGGATCATACCGAATCGATCGCGGAGGAATATGTAAAGCGCTATCCGGACATCGTGCGGCTCATCGCTAAGTCGAACGGCGGCTGGGGCTCGACGGTAAACACGGCGATCCGGATCGCCTCGGGGAAATACCTGAAGCTCCTGGACGGCGACGATTTATATTTGTCGGAGAGCCTGGAAGAATTTATCGATTTTCTGGAAGCTTTTGAGGCCGACGCGGTGATCTCTCCGTTCCGGGTCTTCAGGGATCTCGACGGAAAGATCCTTAAGCCAAAGACGGAGCGCGGTGAATTCTCTTTCTGCGGAGCCTTCGGGCCGGAAAATGTCTCCCGGCTGTTTTCGATTCACGAAATATGTGTCCGGACGGCGCTTCTTCGAAGCGCGGACGTTCACATTCTGGAAAAATGTTTTTACACGGATGTGGAGTATGTTGCCCGGGCGATGTGCCTCGTCAAAACACTCCGGGCATTTCAAAAGCCCGTGTATCTCTACCGGACCGGCGTCAGCGGGCAGAGCACCAGCCGCGAGGGCTTTGTCCTGCACCGCAACGAGCATTTTCGCGTAATCCGGGTTCTGAACGACCTGCGCGGGCAGTACGAGCCTTCGTCTCACCTGTATCGGCTGCTGACGGAACGGCTGTCCCGGATGATTCGGAAGCGCTGCCAGATCCTCCTTACGCTTGAGCCGGGAAAAACGGCCCTTCGGGAGCTGGTGACCTTTGACAGATGGCTGTATGATTATTGTCCGGATCTGTATGCCGGGACGACGCGGGCGATGCGGGCGGTCCGGGCTACCCGCTTCCGCGCCTACCCGCTCATCGCGAAGCTGGTGCGCATCAAAATGGAGGTTTTTCATGAAAAAGGCCGTCATTTACGGCGCCTATGGTATGGATAACCTTGGCGACAATTATATGATGTACCGGGTGTGCGCGTTTTTGAGGGAAAACGGCATCGAGCCCCAGCTCTGCCTGCAGGGCAGCCGCTGGTATTTTGAAAATGCTGACCGATGCGCCGGAACCTATGAGGCTCCGTTCAAGAAGCCTTTCGCCGGCCGCCTGGTCAAGGCTCTGGAAATCGTCAAATGGTATTTCCGGCGGGAGGACGCCTCGGCGCTGATCTTTATGGGCGGCGGCTATACCAATGAAAGGTTCGGGCTGAAAAAGCTTTTCTATATGAACCTGCTCGCCCGTAAATTCCGCTCCCGCGGGGTGTACTTTGCCGGCCAGACCGTCGGTCCGTACAAGACGGGGGCGGGACATTTTCTGCTCGATTGCCTTTACGCGAAAGGCCGGCTCCGTTTTACAAGGGAAAGTGTTTCACATAATTACCTGACCCGCCGGGGAATGACGGACGTTCTGGCCGGGGACGATGCCTTCCTCGAGCGGAAGGAAGCGGCGGCCGGCAAGGGGATTTTTCAGGACCGGCTGCCGGAGGAAGCGGCCGGGCAGCGGCTGACGCTGGTCACCTTCAAGCACTTTTACGGTTACGAGCAATACAAGGAGACATTTTTTGCCGCGATGCGGACCTGCGCGCGGCGGTACGGCGGAAAAATCGCGGTGATTCCGTTCATGTCGGACCCGGAATCGGCGGAGTACCGGCTGAACGCCGGGCTGTGCGAATACCTTAAACAAGGCGGCGCGGAATGCTCTCTGATCGTGCCGAAGACGGTCACGGAGCTGGAAGACCTTTTCCGGAAAGCGGAAGCCGTCGTCACGTCGGCCTATCACGGCGCGGTGCTGGGCTACCGGTTTGGCTGCCGTGTGATCGGACTTTATGAGGGTGCGTATTACCGGATCAAGATGAAGGGCCTCGCCCGCCTGTTTCACCGGGAGAAGGACATGCTGCCCTTTGGCGAGCTGGCGCAAACGGATCTTTACGCGCTGCTTTCGGAGAAGGCCGATTTGGGCCGGCTCCGGACGGACAGCCTGAGGATCTCCCGCAAAGTCCTTGCGGAGTGGCTCAAGATCGCGGGAGCGGTCAAAGGCGAAGCCGCGGGAAGGTGACCGGAACCAATATGTTTGTGATGATCTGTGATTTCCCGGCAGCCGCGTGTCACCGGCTTGCCTTGACCGGCGGTTTGTGTTAGTATAAGACATCATGCACATGGATGAGAAGGGAGCTTTTTATGGAGGACAGCAGGCAGCCGGTGATTCGGCGATGGACAGATCATCTGTTCGGCGGCATTGACATGAAGTGGTGGAAGGTAATCGTTTTCGCGGTTGCCGCCGCTGCACTGACCGCTATTTTTCTGATCATCCCCGTTTTCAAGGATACATCTTTCCGGAAAATGGGTGAAACTTTTGAGGCCTGGATTTTATTTGCCGTGATCATCATGGCCAATTGCCGGTCACCGCTGGATTCCGCGCTCAAGACCTTTGTCTTTTTCCTCATCAGCCAGCCGCTCATCTACCTGCTTCAGGTGCCATTTTCATGGCAGGGCTGGGCGCTGTTCGGCTATTACAAATACTGGTTTTTCTGGACGCTGCTCACCTTTCCGATGGCCTATGTCGGCTGGTACATCCGTAAGAAAAACTGGCTGAGCCTTCTGATTTTCCTGCCGGTAATTTTGTATCTGACCCTCGTCTATGTCAGCTCGTTCTCTTTCGCGTTCCGGCATTTTCCGCGCTCGCTCGTGACGGCTCTGTTCTGCCTTGGTCAGGTGCTCCTTTACCTCTATGTCTTCGTCCCGAAGCTTTGGCAGAAGATCCTCGGCTTTCTGGCCCCGCTGGCGGTCATCCTGCTCCTGGCGCTGTTGCAGCCGAAGGCCAGCA
>CACZBB010000078.1 GCA_902779245.1 uncultured Lachnospiraceae bacterium
CAATGACATAAATCATCCTGTGTATGAACCATAAAATGTGGAATTGGGAGAATGTCCAAATCCAGAAAATCTAACAGGAAGTCTGCCTGGGTTGCCATCTGGGAAAGCTGCATGACATCCGCATCGTCCGGGTACAGGGCTTTCAGCTGTGTAAGCATCTTCCCGGCGTTTTCTTCATCGTTTAAAGAGTGATACAGATGACAGAGCCATAAAAGGTTCTGTCCAACGCCGTATTTTCCGTAGAGTGGGAGGATAATCTGATAGGCCTTTTTCGCTTCCTCAAGGGCCTCCGCCTTTTTCCTCTCCGTGTACAGGATAAAGCTTAGAAGGGAATGTATATAATTAGCCGACCATTCGTCGTTGATTTTATGGAATTCCTCCAGCGCTTTTCTGGCATATGCTTCTGCGGATTTTGAATCTCCCTTCACGATGTAGCCGGAGGAGAATTCATAGTAGATCCATCCGCGATACTGAGAGGGGTTGAAATAGTAATAAAGGTATTTCCCGGCGGTTTCCAAAGAGAAATCATTTGAGAAAATGTTATTTGAAGCTTCAAGAGCTGTTTTTGAATAATGAATGCACTGGTCCCCATTTTTTTGTCTTCGGCTGCATCCGGCAAGGCGCAAAAAAAGCTCTAATTTCCAACAGCCAAGTTTATGCCCAAGCTTGTCGTCGGGGATCTTCAAAGTATTGATCTCCGAAAGCCCGGAAAGCGCGGTCTCCTGGCCTTCAGAAAGATTTCCTATGTAGAGAGCCATCTGCGAGATTTTGTGATACATTTCCATACGGTCTTCGAGTTCGTCACAAAATGACATTGCGATGTGGAAGGCTTTTTTTGCATCGCCGTAATGGCCAAGGTGGGTGTGCGTATATCCGAAAAATATATAGAAATCTTTCTGTGTCTCACGTCCCGGAAAGCATATTGCGGACATGTATTCTGCATAACGAAAGAATCGTTCCTTCTCGGACAGGGGACGCTGCCGAACCATGTGAGCCAGCGTTCTTATATTCCTTAAAAGTGTTTTGACATCCGTATCGTCCATGCGTATCTGCTCATGCATGACAGTGGCGATTACGGGATGCAGATGGACGACATCCGTGATTGGGTTATGGATCACCCAGCTTTTTTGAATCAGCCTCTCGAGGATGTCGAAGTCTTCGAATTCACATAATTCAAAAAGCTCTTCGGATGCGATGCCGCTGATGGGGATACAGGCGAGATTCTTGAGCAGAAAGACCTCTTTCGGGCTAAGGGCGGAAAGAGAGAAAAACTCCTGAATGCGGTTATCGATGGCTTCCTGCGCTTTTTTCGCGGAGAAATCCATCTCGGCATCTTTTTTCGTAAGCATCTCGATCATTCGGGACGGGGAGATGCGGCGGTCACGCATGATCGAGGCGGCGAGCCGGATGCTAAGGGGATGCCCGCCAAGGAGAGAAGTGAGCCGGAGGATGCTTTCATTTTCCGTCTCGGCTGTGAGGCGAAGGTATTCGAGACGGAAGAGCTTTCGAATTTCATCGTCCCCCTGCAAGGGAAGGATTGGAAGTTCCCGCAGCCTGGGATTTCTGCGCAGGATTCTTGTCGTGAAGAGGGCCGTGTATCGGCCGCCGAGAAATTCCGTTAAGCCGTCATCGTCTTCCGTGAGCTCCCGGAGGACTCTGCATTTTCTGAGGAAATAGTCCCTTTCGGTATCCTTTGGATAATCAAGTCGGCTCATTCCCTGGATGGGGAGAAGGTAATCGTCGGCAATCGTGTGGACTAAGGATTCGTTTGCGGATACCCAGAGCGTCAGGCGGTATTCGCTTTGGTGGCGGCTGACATACTGCCTTGCAAGCTCGCTCTTTCCGATGCCGCCCATGCCGGAGAGAAAAAGCTTGTTATTGGAAGAATTCAGGGATTCGTGTATCCGGGAAAGCTCTTTCTCCCGGCCGACGAAATTGGTATCCGGGTAGACAACAGAATCGATGAGACGGTTTGCCTGTATTTGAGGATTGCCCAAGCTATCTGAAAATGCCGGTACTTTGTTTGCCGGATTATCGATGGATGGGTCTTTTAGGTTGGATAGCCGTTTCACGATCTCAGGCCGGATCTCCTTCACATAGGATTCCCGAAACTTCTCGAGGTTTGGCGTTCTTTGATTCTCGGCGATCATGCATAGAAGGCTCAATGCCGACAGAAGGCCTTCCCGTTTCACCGCACGGATATCTTCCGTGTCGTGATAGAAGAAGACAAGATATCGGAAATCCTCGCCTGGAATAAGGGATTCCAATGCATCGCAGAGCTTTCGGGATATGTGGATGGGATCGTAGCCGCAGCCGCTCCCTTCGGTGAGGGCATGGCGGTAGAGGGCCAACAGTTTTTCGCTGGCGGCCCGGCTTAAGGGAAGTGGCTTTTTGAGCCGATCATTGAAATACGTTCTGCCGATGGAGAATTTTGAGTTCGAAAGGCCTTCCCAGCGATCTGGATTAAGGGTGACCGAGCCAAAGACATCCTTTAGGAGAATGACGAGAAGCTTTGTGTTGTCGGGTTTCATGTAGTGCTCCTTTTTTCATGGCGCTTATGGCCTTTAAGTTATGTACGGGCCAGACTCCAGGCTTTTTCCAGATGATTCCGACTGATTTCCGACTTATTCCGATTTTTCTGGAATGGATTGTCGGGTTTTTTTTATGTATATTGATGATAGGAAATGTAAGGAAAATGGTTATGTCCGCAGCTAATAAGAAGATTATATCATAGTATCGGAACGATTGAAATGTGGAATTCATAGATATCGGGAAGGTCATGGATTTCAGGGCTGCTGTTCACTCCCGAGCCGGACACTCGCCCTAAAGGACTAGCTTGCACAGCATTAATTTGAGAACGTGATTTGTAGTTATTCCGTTCACAGTAAATCTGCAGGGAGGTGATGGTATATGACACAACGTATGGTTTCGTATCGGAGCTGTGAGTTTTGCGACTTCTGGTTCAGCGCCAGAGAATTGATCTGCCCGAGCTGTGGGAAGCTTAACCGGATCATCGCCGTGCCTGCATCGACTGTGGCAAGTGACATCCACGAAATTGAGAGGGAGGCGCTCAGATCGGACGCATCCTTCCAGAGTATCTGCAGGATCTGCATTCAACAGAATCCATATACCGCGAAAAGATGCCTTACCTGCCCTTACGCACAGGACAACGCAGAGGAAGAGAGTTTTTTACATGAGTCTATAGAAAAAAGGAAGCGTTTCCACGCACATCATCCATGGCGCAGCTTCCTTATTCCCGTGTTGGTCAGTATTATCCTTACGCTTCTCGCCTTTCCGTTGGCGCAATATGTCCGCTCAATGTATCGGCAGGGGGGCTTTGCGCCCTGGGCGGCTGCGAAACGGATTGAGCGGCAGCTTTTGGAACCCCTCAATGTGCCTCCGCCATCCGAGAATCAGGGGAAGCCGACGGAACTGGGAAAAGGCTTTTCCGAACAGAAGTCCGGAAGAAAGCCTGTGCCCCACAGCTCATGACCGTTGCAGGGCGGCAGTGCGATCATTTAGTTCTGCCATTATTGCGCTTTTACATTGAAGGGGAATTCCGCAGAAGTTTTGGATGTTAGGTGATTATATAGGGGGAAGGATCATGAGGGAATGAAAGATCCCGGGTTTTCATAGAAAAAGATAAGGACAGGCCAGACATTTGAGGATTGTGGGAAAGCAAATGTCTGGCCTGTTCATTTGCAGGAATCGTTTACATTAAGCCTGCAAAAAGGGTTCCGTGCTGAGCTTAATAGGGAAGCATCAGGCATGGGGAAGCCGGCAATCAAAAAACACAGATGTATTATCTGTAAATAGCTTACACAGGACATTGAAAAACTTAGTATATTAGATCGAACCGAATTTAAAGCCAATCATCTCAATCTCTGTTGACAACAAATCGTGAAAAAGATAGTATAGTATATATTTTGAAGTCCGTTGAAAAAAGATCGTGGACCTGGCGCGTGCAAGAGATATTATACGTCAGGCCATTTGAGCGAAAGCACTCCGGGAGCGAAGAACGTGTTATTTTGACAAACGCAGCTGATGAAGAAAACAATCTGAGGGACAGATGATGACACCGAATCCGGCGAACGCAAAACACAACGAAACAGTAAGAGATTATCAATTTGACACGATTAAGGGACTGATGATTTTGCTTGTGGTTTTTTGCCATGTGCTGTCCCATTGGTACAATGGCTGGTCGAAAACACTGGAAACAAGGTATATCTATTGCTTCATCTATACATTTCATATGCCCGTCCTCGCCTTTGTTTCCGGATATTTTTCGAAAAGAAGAGGAAGCTATGCGGAATACGTGAAAAAAGCGTTGGGGAGCTGCCTGATACCGTTCCTTCTGTTTAATACTCTCTATGGCATCCCATCGTTAGAAAAGATGATCAATGTCTTTTTACCAAAATGGACATTGTGGTTTTTATTAAGTCTTTTTTTCTTTATTTTCATGGCAGAGGTGGGGATCGTGATAAAAAAAGCGTTTCCTCTTTCTCTGATCATCGCTTTGTATGCAGGCAGTGTTTCTGCTATCGGCGGATTTTTTGCTTTATCTCGGACACTCTGTTTCTTTCCGTTCTTCTTTGCAGGCTGCTTGAGTCAGAAAGAACGAATTGACGCGTGGAGGAAAAGCAGAAAAATCTATGCTCTCCTTTGTATCGCCCTTACCGTGGCGATTGCTTTCATTTTTGTCGATCCGAAAATCAACTACAAGACTTTGTTTATGAACTTTAGCTATGAAAGACTTAAACAGGGAATTCTGCAGGGGGCTTTCCTGAGAGGGCTCATTTTTCTGGCGGGGTTCTTGTGTATTTTCGCTTTGATCGCTCTTCTTCCGTGTAAAAAAACCATATTTTCATTATTTGGCAAAAATAGTATAACGATTTATCTGGGACATTCTCTGCTGATAAGGATTCTGGAAAGCATGGGTGCCCGAAAACTTCTTAGAGGCAATATTACAAATCCCTGGCTGTTTATTGTGTTGGATCTCGCTTTTTCCTTAGCCGTCTGCTTCCTTTTAGGAAATGAATTTTTGGCTGGGTTATATCGGCGGGGGCTTGGAAAGCTCAATGCCTTGCTTTTGACGGATGTCCAAGGATCCATTTTTCGGAGGCCGCCGGAAACGGGCAGTTAAAACGTTTTGCACCGCTGCCCGGTTGTCGGGATTGGCATCGGGCGGAACAAAGAATTCATATCATATTGACAAATGTGCCTGGTTCGGATATGATGAGCGTGCAGCTGAGAACAGCCAGTGTACAGATTTTATAATATATAAATATTTACGAAATATTATGCATGACATTTGACGGAAGACTGAAGACAGAGGAGGGAACATGACGGCCGGGCGGAAAAAGAGGAGGCTTGCAGCACATTTTCAAGGGTATATTCTGGTGATTCTGATGATTGCGGGATCATTTTTCGCGGAGAGGGTATACGGCGATCAGATAACGGACACCATTGATGTATCTGCTCAGGAGCTGACCGATGAGGAGTCTTTAAACGGCTATACGGAAGCACCCTGGAACGAGAATCCTGTGCCGACGGCAGAATATGGACTCAGCTATTCGGAAGCCCTGAAGAATATGGTGGACGGTTCTTCCGGTGTGGAGGAGATATCGGCCGGCGAAGAGCTTCCGGTGAAGGTTTCCGATAGCGGATCGGAGACGCCAAAGCCCACGGCCGATGATGATGGATCGCGTTATCCGAATTATGAGACGGAGGATGAGATCCTGACGTACCTTACCATGCGCTTTCCGCAAACGAGGGATCAGACCGTCAACGGTGTTCATTACGGCTGCTGTTGGGCGCAAGCGGCGACCGCGCTTGCCGAGTTCTATATGATCAGTCATGGCCTCGGCGACCGGAACGGGCCGGTTACGCGGGACACGGACTACAGTGAATTACAGCTTGCGTATTTTAGCTATAATCAGGGGCCGGATCCGCTGCAGGGCGGCTCGGACGACTGCGTGTTTCTCGACGAATCCCGGGGGACAAAACGACATTTCCTGAATTTCGGCGGGAACCTCTCGTTTGCCGCCCAGACCCTGATGCGCGGCATCGGGTACGCGGAGGATGCGGGACGGCTTGCGTATGCCAACGCGGCCAAGGTGTTAATCGACGGACTGCCCGATGAGTTTGCGCGCATGCATAACGTCCTCCGACTGAAGAACCAGTTCATGGTGAACATGAGGGCGGATACGACGCTGGTGAAGCAGGCGATCCGTGAGAACGGGGCCGTCGGCATCAGCTATTGCTCAAAGAAGGAATACATCAACAAGTCGACACATGCCTATTATAATCCTGTGGACTCGAATTTTAACCATGTCGTTGTCATTGTAGGCTGGAATGATCATTATCCCGCGTCGAATTTCAAAAAAACGCCGCCCGGAGACGGCGCCTGGCTTGTGCGCAACAGCCACTCGACAAAAACACGATTCTCTGAGGAATCCTATTTCTGGATTTCCTACTATGACAAGAGCATCGGAAAGACGGCATATGTTTACGAGATGGCCGATCCCGCGAAGGGCGAAGACCATGCGAACACATATTTTTACGATACGCAGCTGCATGACGTGAAAAATGCGCCGGCGACGAAGGTCGCCAATATTTTCACGACGGTGGGGGAGGCCGAGGAGCTGAGGGCTGTTCAGTTCGACGCAACGGACTTCGCGCCGGGAAAATACAAAGTAACGGTTTTTCGGGATCTCACGGATGTTTCAAACCCGGAAAGCGGGGGGGCGGTTCAGGAATCCGTGACCACCGGGAGAATTGCATTTTCCGGCAAATACACGATTCCGCTAAACGCAGCGGTCCGGCTCTCCCGGGGAGAGACTTTTGCCATAATTCTGGAAACCGAGAACCCGATCGACCGCGAGGCGGACTGCCTCTGGAAAAAGCAGCTGGACATGGACACCGTGATCCGTGAGGGGGAGAGCTTCGCATTTATGGAAAATGCGTGGAAGGATCTTGCGGGATGGTCCTATGAGGGAACCCGCGGGAACCTCTGTATTCGTGCCCTGACAGATCCGTTGAACGACGTTTCTCTGCCGGACCGGGTGGAAAATCTCGTCGTCCGGAGGAACACCTTGAAGGAGGTGCAGATTTCCTGGGCGGCTGCCCGGGACGCGGAGGGCTATGAGGTCTGGCGAAGGACGGACAAAGAGTTTGAGCGAATCGGCGGCACGACCTCTGATAAGAGGGAATTTGCCGACAGTGAAGCGATCCCGGGAAAAATGTACATATACAAAGTGTACCCTGTGCGCGGAGGCGGCGGAGATGAGTTGGGCGCGTCCCCGGAGATCTCCGTGCTGCGTGCGCGTCCGGCGCCCAAAGAGATCTCAATGGCCAAAAAGCAGGTGACGCTGCAAAGAGGAAAGACGAAGCCGCTGAAAATTCGGATACTGCCGGTGGGATCGGATGATACGATATCCTGGATCTCCAGTCAGCCGGAGGTGGCCTGGGTGGACCGGGACGGGCTCCTTACGGCGGCAGGCGTCGGGGAAGCCTCTGTCCTTGCCGTGGCACCGAACGGTCTTCGGGTATCCTGTGAGGTTCGGGTTCTTCCGCCGGAGGTGCAGAAGCTTACGCTGAACCGGATCAGGACGGAGGTTATGGTCGGCCGGAAGCTTCAGCTTTCGGCGAAGATGTCTCCCCGCGACGCCAGAAAAACGTCCCTGATCTGGAAGAGCAGCGATAAGAAAATCGCGGCGGTGAGCAGAAAAGGGGTTGTGACCGGGATTAAAAGCGGAGAATGCACGATCACCGCGGTCTCGAAAAATGGTCTTCGGGCGACCTGCAAGGTCACGGTTGCCATTCCACACGCGCTGCGGGTCCGTTTAAGCAAGAATCATTTGAAGCTTCATACCGGGCTCTCAAAGCGGCTGTCTGCGACCGTGATGCCGGCGGATGCCGTGGACGGGGCTGTTTCCTGGAAGAGCAGCAATCCGGAAGTCGCGACGGTGAGCGCGAAAGGCCTGGTGACGGCTATACGCTGCGGCTCCTGCACGGTCACCGCGACCTCGGAAAAAGGTATTCAGGATATCTGCCGGATCGAGGTAAAGCAGATTGTCGTTTATGCATGCGAAAAACAAGACATTTTCCGCCTTGAAACGGATGAAAAGATTGTCGGGAATCTAAAAAATGAAGGCTGGATCTGCAGGAAAGCCTTCCGGGCCGCCGGAAAGTCGGACGTCCCGATTTACCAGATCTTTGACCCCAAAACAAAGCTTTACCGTTATACGGCCGAGAAGTCTGTGGCAAAGGCCGCGAGAGCGGAGGGCTGTCAGGCAAAGCGCGCCTTCTATGGCACCGATTACCGGAATCTCCCGGTCTACGCTCTCTCAAAGAACACCAGGTGGCGGTACACGGTAAACCGAAGCGAGGCGAAAAAGCTGAAAAACCAGGGGTGGCTTTACCAGGGGATCGCCTGGTATGCCGAACAGGCCGGTATCTGAAAGAAAACATAACCGCCGATTCTCCCGCGGTGCGGGACGGAATCGGCGGTTTTTTAGGTAACGTTTTTCCGGGACGGCAGGAGGGCCCGTTCAGATTATGCCTGATCCGCGCTGGCATAAAATCTGTTCGCCCATTCCCAAAATACTTCCGAGGGACTTTTTCGTGGCATAAAGATAACCATAAATCTTTTTCAGGTTTTGCTTGACAAAGGGGGATGGAGGGAGTATTCTTAAATCCGTTGATACTTTTACACTTTGACGCATTAAAGTATAAAAGCGATGTTTCGGAAGGGGGATTCTTCGAATGGTTATCAAAGTTCTTTTGCTTATCATTTTCTTCGGTGTCATGATCGGCATCGGCCTGTACTGCCGGAAAAATGCCACCGATGTGAACGGATTTGTTCTTGGCGGGCGGGCCGTCGGTGCCTGGCTGACGGCATTTGCTTATGGAACTTCATATTTCTCGGCTGTCGTCTTCGTCGGCTATGCCGGGCAGTTCGGCTGGAAATACGGCATCGCCGCTACCTGGGCGGGCATCGGCAACTGCATCATCGGCTCGCTCCTTGCGTGGGTCATTCTGGGCCGCCGGACGAGGATCATGACGCAGCATCTGGATTCCGCGACCATGCCGGATTTCTTCGGGAAGCGCTTTGACAGCAGGAAGCTCAAGATCGCGGCTTCGATCATTACCTTTATTTTCCTGATTCCGTACACGGCTTCGCTCTACAACGGCCTTTCCCGTCTCTTTGGGATGGCGTTCAACATTGACTATTCGGTCTGCGTGATTGTCATGGCCATCCTCACCGGCATCTATGTCATCGCGGGCGGCTACATGGCAACGGCCATCAACGATTTTATCCAAGGCCTGATCATGCTGGTCGGCATCGTGGCGGTCATCCTCGCGGTGCTCAACAGCAAGGGCGGCTTCATGGCGGCGTACATGGGCCTTGCGCAGGTGAAGGATCCGGCGGTTTCCGAGATGCCCGGCATGTTTGCGTCGTTCTTCGGTCCGGATCCGATCAACCTCCTCGGCGTCGTGATCCTGACATCCCTCGGTACCTGGGGACTTCCGCAGATGGTTCAGAAGTTTTACGCGATCCGCAACGAGAAGGCGATCTACAAGGGAACCGTGGTTTCGACGGTGTTCGCGCTTGTGGTCGCGGGCGGCTGCTATTTCCTTGGCGGTTTCGGCCGGCTTTTCTCGGATCAGATCGATATCGCGGCCAATGGCTTTGACTCGGTCATCCCGACCATGCTTTCCGGCCTTCCGGATATTCTGATCGCGATTGTCGTGATTCTTGTTCTGTCCGCCTCGATGTCCACGCTGTCCTCGCTGGTGCTGACCTCCAGCTCGACGATGACCCTCGATCTGATCAAGGGCACGTTCGTCAAGAAAATGGACGAGAAGAAGCAGCTTTTCATCATGCGCGCGCTGATCGTGGTGTTCATCGCGATCTCTGTCGTGATCGCCATTGTGCAGTATAAGTCTAACGTT
Source organism: uncultured Lachnospiraceae bacterium (assembly GCA_902779245.1). Classification (GTDB taxonomy): domain Bacteria; phylum Bacillota; class Clostridia; order Lachnospirales; family Lachnospiraceae; genus Chordicoccus. Next base: position 9,958 of record CACZBB010000078.1, read on the forward strand.
ACCTTTATCGCGCAGCTGATGGGCGTTTCGTGGGGCGCGTTGGCCGGCGCTTTCCTGGCTCCGTTCCTCTATGGTCTATACTGGAAGAAGACGACGGCGGCCGGCTGTGTCGTGAGCTTTGTGTTCTCGACGGTGGTGATGATCGCGAATATGGTGGTCCGCCCGTCCTTCCCGCCGCTTCTTCAGAGCCCGATCAACGCCGGAGCATTTTGCATGATCGCGGGCCTTGTCATCGTGCCGGTGGTGTCGCTCTTTACCAAGAAGCCCAACCAGAAGCTGGTCGAAGAAGCCTTTGCAAGCTACCGGAAGAAGGTCACGGTCTATCAGAAGACCGCGCTGCAGGACGAATAAGATCATGCCCGCAAAGCGGCGCGGCCCTTTAGTTCGGGCCGCGCCGCTTTGCCTGTATTTCCGGAGCCGTGTAAGGAAGTGTTCCGGACGCTGAAACGTTTCAAGGATTCTTCGCTGTTTCGGGAGGCCTGGAAAGTGATCGAGGCGAAGCTGACCATTCGGTGAACGGCTGCGGAGGTCTTTTATAAAATTTCCGGCTTTGACACGTATGAAACAAACGTAACGCATGGAAGGCGCCAAAGCTTCCGGATCCGGAAGCCAGGCGCGCAGAACAGGAAGGTCATATGATTATTGATTTCCATACACATACATTTCCGGAAAAGATTGCGGCGGGCGCGATCGACAAGCTGAGCCATACGTCGCATTCGCGGGCGCTGACCGACGGCACGGAAAACGGGCTGCTTGCCCATATGCGCATGTCGGGGGTTACGCACTCTGTGATTCTGCCGGTAGCGACGGCAGCGCGGCAGGTTCCCCGCATCAACGATGCCTCGGCAAGGCTTAACGAGGCCAGGGGAGGAGAGGGGCTGATTTCCTTCGCCTCCATGCATCCGGACTTTGCAAATGTCCGGGAGGAGCTTGTCCGCGTCCGGGATCTGGGCTTTCGCGGCATCAAAATCCATCCGGTTTACCAGGGCGCAAATCTTGACGGCCCGGCATTTTTGCGCATACTGGAGATCTGCGCGGAGCTTGGCCTTCTGGTTGTAACACATGCCGGGCTGGATATCGGTTTTCCCGGCGTCGTCCGCGCGGCCCCGTCCATGGCTCTTCACGCGCTGCGCGAGCTGAAGAACGGCCGGGCGTCCCGAATGCGGGAAGGGGGAAGCCTTTACCCGGAGAAGGAACGGGAGGCCTCGATGGAAGCTGGTTTACAGACCGCCGCGAAGGCTCTTTCCGAGATCGGCTGCAGCCCCTCGCGAACGCCTGCAGAGAACGGAGGCTTTCGTCTGATCCTCGCACACATGGGCGGCTGGCGGAACTGGGAGGAGGTCGCCATCCTTGCGCAGAGCCTGTGCGAAGCCGGACCGGTCATGATCGACACCGCATTTTCCACCGGGGCGTTTCCGCCCCTTGACGACGGATACTGGAAAGAAGAAGAGACAAAAATGCTTGGAAAAAGGGCATTTGTCAGCATTATTCGCGCCTTTGGGGCCCACCGGGTTCTTTTCGGCTCCGACGCGCCCTGGGGATCTCAGAAGGACACGCTTGATTTCGTGGAAGAAACGGACCTTACGGAAACCGAGAAAGCCTTCATCCTCTGGAAAAACGCCGAGAGGCTTCTTGGAAATAACGTTACAAGTCACTCCCGTGCCAAACACTCGCTGTTTGGCACGGGCCGGTGACATAAATCAGCCTGTGTATGAACCATAAAATTATAGTTTGTCGCTGAACACGAAAAAGTTATGTTCCGGGGAATCTTTCTCTTTACTTTAATGGTTTAAAGTGATACAATCATGTCTGTTTACGGGATTTTTAAGACCCGGCTGCCATCAATTTTGGAGACTGCGTGAGGAAAAGAATCATGAAAGAACTGATGCTGGGGAATAAGGCGGTTGCGCGAGGCCTTTATGAGGCCGGCGTATGTTTCGCGTCCAGTTATCCGGGGACTCCGAGCACGGAGACTACCGAGGAACTGGCAAAGTACGACGAGGTCTACTGTGAGTGGGCGCCGAATGAAAAAGTCGCTTTAGAAGCGGCTTTCGGCGCATGCCTTGCCGGGAAGAGGGCATTTTGCGCGATGAAGCATGTGGGCCTTAATGTTGCGGCGGATCCGCTGTACACGATGGCCTATACGGGCGTCAATGCAGGACTTGTGATTGAGGTGGCGGACGATGCCGGGATGCACTCGTCCCAGAACGAGCAGGATTCGCGTCATCACGCGATCGCCGCCAAGGTACCCATCCTGGAACCGTCCGACTCTGAGGAGGCAAGGACATTTGCCAAGCTGGCTTATGAGATCTCCGAAGAGTTCGACACGCCGGTGTTTTTAAAGATGTGCACACGTGTGGCGCATTCCCAGTCCATCGTGAATACACAGGAGCGAATTGTTCCGACAAAGACCTACGAGAAGAATATCGCGAAGTATGTCATGATGCCCGGCAACGCCATTAAGCGGCATCCCTTCGTCGAGGAGAGAATGCGTAAGCTGACGGAGTATGCGGAGGTGTCCGGCATCAACCGCGTGGAGATGGGCGGTACGGAGCTCGGCATTATCACGTCCTCTACTTCTTATCAGTATGTAAAGGAAGTATTCGGGGACAGCGTCTCGGTTCTCAAGATCGGGATGGCGAATCCGCTGCCGGAAATGCTCATCCGCGATTTCGCGTCGAAGGTGAAGGAGCTCGTGGTGGTCGAGGAGCTTGACCCGATCATGGAAAACCACGTCCGCGCCATGGGCCTTCCGGTGAAGGGCAAGGACCTCTTCCCCATCTGCGGGGAGTTCTCGCAGAATCTTATCGCGGAGAAGCTTGGAAGGCCGGTGCCCGAGGGCAGGAAGCTTGAAGAGAGTCTTCCGGTCCGTCCGCCGGTCATGTGCCCGGGCTGCCCCCACAGAGGTCTTTTCTATACGTTAAAGAAGCTGAAATGCACGGTTCTCGGCGATATCGGCTGCTACACGCTTGGCGCGGCCGCGCCGCTCTCCACGGTGGACACGACCCTTTGCATGGGCGCGTCCGTATCCTCTATCCACGGCTTCACCAAAATTGCCGGAGAGGAAGCGGAAAAGCACACCGTAGCGGTGATCGGAGATTCCACCTTCATGCATTCGGGCATGACGGGTCTGGCGAACATCGCCTACAACCAGAGCAATTCAACGGTGATCATTCTCGACAATTCCATCACCGGCATGACCGGCCATCAGCAGAACCCGACGACCGGCTATAATATCAAGGGCGATCCGGCCGGAAAGATCGATCTGGAAGCCCTCTGCCGCGCGATGGGCTTTGCCCGCGTCGCGGTGGTTGATCCCTATGACCTTGCGGCCTGTGAGCGCGTGATTCGGGAAGAGCTCGCGGCTTCCGAGCCCTCCGTTATCATTTCCAGAAGGCCCTGCGCGCTTCTGAAATATGTAAAGAAAAACCCTCCGCTCCGTGTAAACCGCGACAAATGCATCGGCTGCAAGTCCTGTATGCGGATCGGCTGCCCGGCCATTTCCATCAAGGAGGGCAAGGCAAAAGTGGACGAGACGCTTTGCGTCGGCTGCAACGTGTGTACGCAAATGTGCAAACTCGGAGC
>CACZBB010000079.1 GCA_902779245.1 uncultured Lachnospiraceae bacterium
AGGAGCTCATTGGACGGAATGCTGTCCTCATAACCTTTCCTGGCTTCGATCCACGGAGCTTCGTTGTGGGTGATCTTTTCCAGCACCTTCCCGCCATACATCCCAAATGTATTTACAACCAGATCGATGACTCTCTTTTCATCATCGGTCAATGTATCTTCAGTTCCTGCCAGCAAGGCGAAACGGGCATCATCGATCGGATTATATTTAAAATCTCTAAACAGCTCATACACCTCCGGATAAACCGGGCCATGGATCCATGCCCTGCAGTCTTCCGTAAATACAGGCTTTCCATATAGTGCGGAATAAACGCCCTGGATAAAGTAAAGCAGCTTCTGCAGCATGAGCGGAGTTACTTCTTCCAGCCTTTCAAAGACATATGCGATTACTCTGAGCATCTTATCGGATACAGAAAAAAGACTCTCTATACGATCTGCTGACGCCATTGCTTTTTTATATGCCGCAGCCGTCAGTTTATCCTTGTTTTCCATAAGCTTCCGCTTCATATAAACCGGGGAAGCCAGGGCTGCTTTCACAACATCGGAGTATTCTTTGGATGGCACCTGTCCTTCCAGATATCGTGGAATTGTAATCTCTCCAAATCCAAGGGCAAGGGAAAGCGGCGCCTTGCCAATCTTATAAATCTTCATAAGTTTTTCAATGTCATCAATCGATACCAGCCTTTCCACCGCCCTGAATTGTTCATCAACTTCCTGAACATTCATATCAATAAGGCCTGGGATGCTCATTTCTTCGCCGCATTCTGCACATACTGCCACAGTGATTCCAAACGTATACTTCTTATCTCTTATCGTCTTTATAATGTTCTTCTTCCTCAGAATGTACTCCGTCTCTTTTCTGCACGCTATGCAGAAATCCCTTCTCCCCGTCTCTCTCATCATGGCCACCTCTTTTTCTCCTGATCATCTAAAATAATATGTAAGCGGATGCTTCTGCTCATGGAACGAAATCACAATCACGAAACAGTTCTCCAGCTTGTTAAACTTGATATATAAAGATACTGTTTTTTCTTCTGTGCCATTTCTTTCCAAAAGAGTGACATCCTTACCAAATACATACAATTTTTCATGTTCGAAACCTTTGTGTTCATTCTGCAGTATCGTTGAAAAATCCTCAACCGTTAAACTCAATAGGATATCCTTTGTTCTTGCCTCATCAATTACATAATCCAAAAAAAGATTGATATTATCTTGACGGTTACTATTCCTGTCAATTCGGTACCTATCGTTTCCTACGGCATTTTTCACCTCGGAAAGATATTGCTCAATATCTTTTTTATCTATATCCAATACTTCATCCCCCCTCATATAGTCGATGATTATAATTTTCGTTTTTTCTATCATTATAATCAAATGATTGCTTTTTGTCAATATTCGATCATTTCCTTGATCAGTGATTTCTTTCATTATATGTCTCTGCTGCCGAATCCGGTTTTCCGCGGGCAAACAGCGCTTCGAATCTTGTCATCAAGGGATCCGTGGTTTCTGCACTACTTTACATAAAGAACGCCGGCCCGGCGGATTTCTCCGCCGGGCCGGCGTCTTTACGGTTCTTCCCAACTCGATATGATCACGCTCACCTGATAAACCTCTTCATTTTCCAGAGAGATGAAGATCGTCCCTTTTTTCAAATGCCGCTCCATCAAAAACTTCCCCTGAATTCGCCGCTTCCAGCTTTGAACGATTTCCTTATGTTCTCTCAACGGCTTCCTGTGCTTTTTCGATCTTCTCATCAAGCGTGCCGGATTTTTCGTTTTTTCGGGCCGATCATTTTTTCTATGTGATTGCGATATGGTTAATCAGGCGCCAGGCAGATAACTTTTTTCGAGGTTAAGTACACGCAGTGTACGTCGAGAAAACCAAGCATCTGCTCCGACCGCCGGGGCACTGCCAGAATTTTCGTTATCTCATACAATTCGTGATTGAGCCTTCTTTTTTATTAAGAGATACATTCTTTTACTACGCGAGTAATTACTGTGCACCTTTCGTGCTCTTCTAAGCTGAAATGTTATCGTGGACTCATATCATCCAGATCGGGACAATAAAACTCTTGCTGTCAAAGGCGCTGAATTTGTCGGCCATGCAAAGGACGGCGCCGTTGCCGAGCTGTAGAGGGGCCTTATCGATCACATGAAAGACGCGGGTCAGGCGCTTGTCCGGCGTGGCGTTTTTTTTGATCTCCAACGGGCAGAGCTTGCCGTCGCCCTCAAGGATCACGTCAATCTCCTTGGCGTCGCGGTCACGATAAAAGTAGAGATACGGCTCCAGCCCTGCGTTCTGATAACTCTTCATGATCTCCGACACGGTGAAATTCTCCAGCAGAGCGCCGCTCATGGCGCCGCTCTCGGCCACCTCGGGGGAGGACCAGCGCGTGAGGTAGCAAACGAGGCCTGTATCGTAAAAGTACACCTTCGGAGTTTTGATCGTGCGCTTGAGGACGTTATTCGAATAGGGATGCAGCAGGAAAATGATCCCCAGCGTTTCGAGAATGTTGATCCACGCCTTGGAGGTCTGGATGTCGATGTCAGCATCTTCTGCCAGCGCGTTGTAATTGAGAAGCTGCGAGCAGCGAGCAGCGGTGGCGATGATGAAGCGGTTGAATTTTAAAGCGTCCACATTGCCGGAGAGCTCCCGTACGTCCCGCTCCATGTAGGTGGAGAGATAAGAGGAATAGAAAACGTTGCGATCCGGCATCGCGCCGCTGACAAGGCCCGGCATGGAACCGCGCCACAGGCGTTCGAACAGCTCCGGCGTGGTGACCGGGGAAATCTGGTCCCGCTCGGCAAGCAGACGCTCCAGATCCGTGGTAAACGGAACGCAGGGCGCGCCGATAATTTCCCGCTGAGACATGGGCGACATGTGCAGCAACGCCACACGCCCGGCCAGCGACTCCTGCACGCCACGCATGAGCCGGAAGATCTGAGAGCCTGTCATCCAGAAGTCGCCGGGATTATGATGCTCGTCGATGTGTATCTTGATATAGATAAAGAGTTCCGGGGCATACTGCACCTCGTCGATCAGCACCGGCGGTTTGTGAAGCTGCAGGAACAGGGCAGGATCGTTTTTCGCCATATCCCGCTCATTAAGGTCGTCCAACGTCACGTACCGGCGGCCGATATTCTCTTTCTCTGCCAGTTCTCGCAGCATGGTCGTTTTTCCTGCCTGACGAGGACCGGTCAACAGAATCGCGGAGTAAGAACGGCTCAGCTCCAGGACGCGGTTTTCCATATGTCGACTGATGTATTTCATAAAGCACCACCTGAAAATGCTTAGTCTGCGGCTAATTTTTGCTCTGACACTATTATAGCCGAAGCAATCCTGGAGATCAACAGGGTTTCGGCAGATTTTTATTCAGGAACAAATATTGCCGAAAAAGTACCTATTTGAAATCTATTATTCCATGTTTTTCAATGCTTGAAAAGGGATAATTTCGTCATGTAATTATTTCATTATACGTCTTTGCTGCCGAATCCGGTTTTCCGCGAGCAAACATTGCTTCGACTCTTGTCATCAAGGGACCCGTGGTTTCTGCACTACTTTACATAAAGAACGCCGGCCCGGCGGATTTCTCCGCCGGGCCGGCGTTCTTTTACGGTTCTTCCACATTCATTTGTCGGATACTGTTTCGGAACATAAACTTAACGATCGGCGGGCTTGTCCGAATTCCGGCAAGCCCCGGCTTTAAAAATCCGGATAAGACCACCGATTTTGAGCGGTCTTATCCGGATTCCGAAGAAATTCTTTCCGAACACGAGCTTTTGCGGAAGAGTTTTTTACTTCGTTACATTTTTTATCGCTGCTTTCCTTAACGCGTAGTATTTCGCGCCGCGGATTTCAAGTGGTATTTCGCGCCGCGGAATCGCGTGGTTATTCGCGCCGCGGATTTCAAGTGGTATTTCGCGCCGCGGATTTCACGCGGGAAGTCCGCGGCGTTTTTTTATTTTGTGATCTTGACCGCTTTGGCCGCGCTGTAAGCGGAGAAGTAGGTCTTTCCGGAGACGGTCTTGTAAGCACGGAGCCGCACATAGTAGGTCTTGTCCTTGGTGAGCTTCGCGATCTTCGCCGTGACGGTGGCGGCCTTCTTCACCGTCACCTTCTTCACGGTCTTGAAGGTCTTGCCCGTGCTGTACTCGATCTGATAGCCGGTGGCCTTCGCGTTCTTGCCCCACTTTAAACCGAGCGTGCCCGCGGCGGAATTCTTCGCGGCAGAGATGGCCGGCTGCGCGAGCCGGTAAGCCGTCGCCGACTTCGAAAGCGTGCTCTGGCCGGTCGCGGCTGTCGCCACGATCTTATACACATACTTCGTACCGTTCGTGTTCGCCTTCGTGTGCGTGAGGCTCACGGTCTTGCCGCTCGTGATGGTCTTGATCAGCTTGTTGTTGCAGTAGACGAGGTACCCGGTCGCGCCGGTTACCTTCGCCCAGGCGACCTTAAGTCCCTTTGAAAGGTTCGTAACCGCGATCTTTGTGGTCGCCGCCGGAACGACCTTCACCGTCACCTTGAGGCTGGCGGACTTATAGTTGTCCGAGGTTCCGGCCTTGATCGTCAGCTTCACCGTGCCGACCTTGAGCGCCTGCACCTGGAACTTTTTGGTCGACTGAGCGGTCTTTACGACCTTGAGAACGGTCTTGTCCGAGGACGTGACCGTGAGCGTCCCGCCCTTCATGCCGGTGACGGCGAGCGTCGCCTTCTCACCGACGGCGATGGCGGAAACCTTGCAGGCAAGCTTCTGCGTGGCCTTGTTAATGACAAATGCCGCCGTCTTCGTGCCGGTGAAGTTTCCTTTGCCGGTCAGGACCGCCTTCGCCTCGCCGACATTGACGTTGTTCTCGTAGGAAATGTCATAGTCGGTTCCGGATATGAGCGCCTTCCCTCCGAAGGTCACCGCCGGTACCGGCTTTTTCGCCTTGCCCGTGTATGTCGCGTCCGCAAGAGCGCCAACCTCCGCGCCGTCGATGTCCGCCGGGGCGATGGTGAAGGTGAGCGTGACCGTTCCAGTGTACGCACCGGCGCCCGTGACGGTCACGGAAGCCTCGCCGGCATTGATGTTGCTGTCATAGGCTGCCGTGTAGTCCGTGCCCTCGGTAAGACCCGTGACGGTGACGGCCGGGGTCTTCTCGGTCCCGTCGTACACCAGGGTGTCCTCGGCGAGGCTGATCGGGTAATCCTCGATGCTCTTCACCGCGGCCGCTTCCGGCGTAACGGCGATCTCCAGCTCCTCGGAAAGCTTCGTGCCCTCCAGGGAGACCTCGAAGATGGCCTGGCCGGGAAGCTCACCGTTGACCGTAAAGGTCGCGGTGCCGCTCTTGCCCACGACGGCGGTTTCCGTATTCGCGGATGCGATGCTCGGCGAGTAACTCTTGAAGCGGAGCGTTTTTCCATAGCCGGCCTCGGCCGGGACGACCTTCACGGTAAGCGTCCTGCTGCCATGGTGCGGGATCTCCGTCGCTCCCGTAATCTCCAGCGATTTCGGCATCGGCGCGACGGTCTCGGCTTTCTCGAAGGCCGCCGCCATCGCCCGGCCGTTGTAGTTCTTCGCGTTCTTAACGCTGATCGCGAGCTTGCCGGAAACCTCACCGGCGAAGCGGTAGGCGAAGGACGAGGCAAACTGCTTCGTGCCCTCGTAGTTGTCCTCGGTATTAAGCGGAACGATTGTTCCCGCGACCAGGCTGCCATCGGCCGTAACCGTGACATTTGCCGTGTTCACGGTATCGATCTGCATGTACTGTGTGAAGTCAATCTGAACCTCCGTCGGATAGGCGGCTGCATTTGCCACCTCCGGAGAGGCCTTCGAGACCATGGCGGTGTTGACCTCGGTCTGGATCGGCGGCACCGGGAGATAGCCGTCCTTGTCGGCGGCAGCGTCCTTGCGGCTGTCCGCGTCCTCGTAGCCTTCCTTCGTGAACTTCACGAGCCACTGGCCCTCCGGAACGTCCCAGCCGAAGGTGCCGTCCTCACGGGTGAGCTGCGGGTTCACCTGGTCATAGCTCGCCGCGTCCCAGAGGATCTCGGACTTCTCGTCCGCCGGGATGCCGAACTCGTCCACCGCGTAGGTATATTCGTAGATTTCCGCCTTCACGCCCTCAAGCCGGTTCGAGGGAACCGCCTCGTAGACGTAGCCGGACGGGTCAGCAATGGGCTCTGCGGGCTGATCCGGAACCTCCGGATTCGCGTGGTTGCATTCGCACACGCCGGTCTTTAAGATACACGGACAGTAGGTGGTGTTCGCCGCCCCGATCCAGGTCCGGATGCTCTGATCGATGCGCCGGTAGCCGTCCTCGATGTGGCCGCGGATGTCGAAAAGACTGTGGATAAAGCTGCTTAAGTTCCCGAATTTCGAATCCGCGTACGCGCCGACTCCCTCGCCGAGCGCCCGCGTGCCCTGAACGAACACGGTCCGGGCTCCTGTCATGACCTGTTTGCCGAACCGCTGGCAGACGTACTTATACAGCGCCTTGACGCCGGCCATGCCGCCCTTCCCGGCGAATTTCACCGCCTGGCCGCCCGCGTACTGCATAAGGATGTTCGCCGCGAGCGAGCCTCCCATGAGAACATAGGCCTTGATCTTGTAGTTCTCGATCTCCTTCTTTAAGGAATTGTACATGTTCTCAACGCTCTTCCAGCTGTCGGCCGCGCCCTCGCACGGGCATTTCTTGCGGTTGATGGTCTGGCGAAGGAAATCAAGGGTATTATTCAGAGCCTCCACATACGGGCCAAGCTTCGCGAAGCCCTCCGTGATCTCTTCGTAGGCCTCGTAATTCGACACCCAGCCCAAAATCGTGCGGAAAGCCCCGGCGTATTTCTGAATGATCTTCAGGCGTTTGAACATGCCGCCGAGACTGTCGAAGCTAAAGCCTGCGGACGCTTCTTCCGCTGCCGGCTCGCTCTCTTCCGAAAGGAGATTCCCGAAAAGCTCTTCCAACGGGCGCATCGCCCCCGCGAGAACCTCCGCGGACGCGCCGGCCAGGTCTTCGTCATCCAGCACCCAGTCCTCGGGCAGCACGAAGCGCAGGGTCTCCCGGCCGTACAGCCGGTCCGTCGTGTACGCGTAGTAGGTGATGAAGGAATCCTCCGTGATCTCCTGCCACTGGTAGCTCAGCTGCTCGTTCTCATCGATGTATTCCACGTAGGCCTTATCGGAGAGCATGCTCAGATCAAAATCCTCATAGTCCAGCATTTCCACGCTGTATACGCCGATCTTGTCCTCGCCGAGCTTCAGGTCAAAGGAAACGGTTTCGCTGCCGAACGCCGGATTCTCCACGGAGGCAAGCTCGGAGACCTTCGCCACCAGCGGGTCTTCCATTTCCTTAGCCTTCTTCAGGATGCTCACCATCTCCTCCGGATCCACGGACATATCCGGTTCGCTCCCACTCAGGTTCGCGCTGTAGACGCCGACGCGGCACGGAACCTGCTCGAAGCTCAGATAGTTGTGAACGCCGATCCACTTTCCGCTCTTCGGATCGTAGCAGCAGGGCACCAGGGTCTTGTCGCCCGCGGCGTTGGTGGTGACTACCTCCACCTCCTCCATGGCCGCCGCGTTGCCGGTGAACTCCACGAGGAAGGTAAAGGTCGGATACGCCGGCCAGTAATTATAGGAAGGAACCGCGGTCGCCGGGTTCAGGAAATCAAACACGGTCCGGAATTCGCAGGTCGTGGAAGTGTGCGCCGTGTTGATCATCGTCACCTTCGAGAGCTCCGAGAACTTCTGGTTAAAGAGCACCTTTGCCGGATCCGTCTCGATGTGGCCGTAATCCGCGTTCTCCACCGAAGCATAAATCTCGTGAACCGTGCATTTGCCGGGCTTCACAAGGTCGAAGGTAAGGCTCCAGGTACCGCTCTTTTTCGCGGTGAGCGTCCCGACGACCGTACCGTTATCGTAAACCGTGATCTCGCAGCCCGCGATGGCCGTGCCGGTCGCGGTGATTTTTTTCTGGCTCGTCTGCGACGGCACGCGGAGCGTCGCTTTCGCGGTCTCGACGGATGCCGCTCCGAGCGGCTGCGTTACCAAAGCGCCGCCGGTCTTGAAGGAAAGATAGGCGTGAACCTTATGCAGGCCGCCCGCATTTGGCAGGACGTAGAATCTCGCCGTGCCCTTGGCGGCGTTGACCGGAACCGACACGGACGTCGTGCCGTCCGCATTTGCCGTTACCGTGCAGAGGGAAGCCCTCGAGTTCAGCGTCAGGCTCTTTTCCACGAAGGTCATGCCCGCCGGAATCTCCAGAAGAAGGGTTTCCTGCGTGCTTTCGTACTTCGGGTCGATCTCATACTGCGCGCGCACGGTCACGTACTGGCCGGTCGTCGTCCGGCTGACATTGGCCCAGACTCTCGTGCTGTCCTTCAGCGTGTAATACAGCTTGCTTTCGTCAAATGCAGGAACCTCGGCGCCGTCGATCACCCGGATCTTGCCGTTCTTTACTTCGGCGTCAAATGCCGCGAAGTCGGTATCCGGATTCAGCCCGAATTCCGCGAGCTTTCCGTAGCTGTCCACGCTCCGGAGGAGAGAGGTCTTCTCCATGAGGACGAAGGTGAAGGTTCCTTCCGGAAGCGCCCCGGTGACATACCCGCCGGCGGCCGTCTGCCCGCTCTCCGCGCATTTGCCGTCCGCGTCAAACACCATCACGGAAATGCCGGATTTGCTGCCGCTCATTTGCTTTACATTTGTCAGCTTGACGCTGCCGTTCCGGACAAATGTCCAGGAGACGCTGCCGCAGCGGTTTTCGTCGAGGGTCAGCGTGACGTCCTCCGCCGTCAGCGTCCCGCCGCTTACGAGCGAGAGCCGGAGCACGTCGCCGGCCTTCGCCGC
>CACZBB010000080.1 GCA_902779245.1 uncultured Lachnospiraceae bacterium
TCACTCCCGTGCCAAACACTCGCCCTAAAGGACTAGCTGCGCGTCGCTGTTTGGCACGGGCCAGTGACATAAATCAGCCTGTGTATGAACCATATAATTATAGTTTGTCGCTGACCTGCGTTTCACAGAAAACAGTCCACCGGACTGTTTTCTGTACACTGAGGCGTGCCATCGCCCGTAGGGCGATGGCAAAACGCCTTCGTTTCTGGTCACCGTGTGACCAGTAAAATGAAGACACCCGGGCCGGACACGACGATCATAAGGACTCGCTCCTCGTCGTTTTCCGGCCCGGGTGTCTTCAGGCAGCGGACTCTTTAGCGTCAAAGCGCATGTAGTTTTCATCAGAAAGGCAAATGTATGATGACGATTCAGGAAATGCTGGACCGAAAGGCCGAGCTTGGCTATTCAAATGCGGTGCTTGCGGAAAAATCCGGCGTCCCGCTCTCAACGGTACAGAAGGTTCTCGGCGGCTTTACCCACGCGCCCCGGAAGAAGACCCTGCGGGCGCTGGAAGCTGCTCTCCTCAGGGAAAAGGCCGCCGAGGAGGCGTCGATGCTTCGGGAATCCTACGAGAACGCTCTCCCGGAGCTCACGGCTTCGCCAAAAAAGAGCCGGAAGTCTGTCGATTACCGGCGGGCGGAGCTGATCGACGGGCAGGTTTTTCCGCTGCCGGCTCCCTCCCCGCTTCATCAGGAGATCATCGTCCGGCTTCTCGTGCTTCTGGCAAACCATTTTTCCGAAACGCGGAATCCGGCAAGGCTTCTTCCCCCGCCCTTCGGCATCCGCCCGCGCGGCGAAGATGGCGGAGACTACTTTGAGCCGGATCTGATGACCGTCAGCGATCCGGCGTGTCTCACCGAGACGGGATGTCTGGGCGCGCCGGACTGGGTTCTGGAGGTGACCTCACCGGCCACAAAATTCCGGGACTATACCGTAAAGCCCTTTAAATACCGCACCAGCGGGGTTCGGGAATGCTGGATCGTCGATCCGGATGCAAGGGTCGTCATCACCTACTGGTTCGGCGGCAGCGAAGAAGAAATGAAGGTATACGCATTTGGCGAGGACGTGCCTTTCTCACTCTATCCGGGACTTACGGCAAGGCTTTAAACTCCAGCCCGTCCCGGAAAAGCTTCATCATTTCATTTGTCAGGCTTGCGTCGTCCGGCTGGAGAACGACATCCTCGCGCCGCGTCCAGCGGGCAAGGCTCAGCTCCTCCGCGTCCATGTGGATCTCGGTGGAGCCGTCCACCTCGCAAAAGAATCCCGCGAGAAGGTCATCGGCGATGCCCCAGGGCTGGGATTTATAGTAGCGGAGGTTTTTTACGCGAAGGCCGGTCTCTTCCATCACCTCGCGGCGTACCGTGTCCTCCAGCGTCTCGCCGATCTCGACAAATCCCGCCACGAGGGCGTTGAAGGTGCTGCGCGCGCCGCGATAGCGCGTCAGCACGATCTCATCGCCGTTGGTCACGGCGGCGATAATGGCCGGGTTGATGCGCGGATAGACGGTCCGGCCGCAGCGCGGGCAGACGAGGGAGCGCTCCGTCGTCCCGTTCTTCATCGGTGAGCCGCAGGCGCCGCAGAAACGGTTGCCCGCGTACCATCTCGCAAGCTGCCCGGCCGTCCAGGCCGCGAAGAGCTGCTCCCGGGGAACGTCGGCCCTTCCGCGAAGCCCGCGCATCGTGAGGCACTCCACATTCTGGAAATCCTCCCGTCGGCAGACGGCCGCGGGATTCCCGGTGTCCTCCGGCTCCCGGCTGCCGGACGCTTCCGGGTCATCTTCTGTTCCGCCGGAGCCGACCGCTTCGGAAAGGCAAAGCTCCGTCTCCTCCGGAAGGATCTGCAAAAAGCAGTCCTCCCCGTCCAGCCGAAAGAGAAATGTCGAAGGCAGGTCGAACACGATCTCTTTTCTCCGGGGAAGTCGGAAGCCTTTTTCTTCCTTAATAAACAGCAGCTCGGCGCCCTTAAAGAGAAAGATCGGACTTTTTTCCGTCGGAACGGCCTCTGTTTGGAATTCGATCCGAAGCGCATGCGGCGCGATATCCTGTATCATAGTGTCTCCTTCCTTCGTTTTCGGACGCAAAAGCCCTTTCCGGTATTTTGCGTCCGACTCTTTTTCCTGCGCTCCCTGCGTTTCTTTGCCGCAGCTGCCTTTTTTGGCGCCTTGCGGCTGATTCTTACTTTTCACGCTCCCTGCGCTTCTTTGCCGCAGCTGCCTTTTTCGGCGCCTTGCGGCTGATTCTTACTTTTCACGCTCCCTGCGTTTCTTTGCCGCAGCTGCCTTTTTCGGCGCCTTGCGGCTGATTTTTACGTCTCAAAAAAAGCCCGCTGGCTTGGTTTCGCCAGCGGGAAAGATTTTTACGGGATTATCCAACATATCACGACACCGCAGATTGCGCCGACAACAATACCGGCAATGATCTCCGCCAGATTGTGGCCGATCTTCTCCCGAAGCGGGCGGTCATAGACCGGCTTCCTTCCCTCCGCGATATCCCGTTCCCGCAGACGATTGAGAATCTCCGCTTCCCGGCCGGTCTCCAGCCGGACGCCGAGAGCGTCATAGATCACAATGAAGGAGAAAAACAATGCCATGACAAACTCGAAGCCGCCCGCTCCGTAAAAATATGCCGTAGAAACACAGAGACCCGTTACCGTAGCCGAATGTGAACTTGGCATACCGCCTCCGCCGACCAGCCGCTCCGCTTTAAACTCCTTTTTGAAAAATGCGATCATCACCTTGGCCGTCTGCGCTACGAGCCAGCCAAAGGCCGCCGAAAGGAAGATACGATTCGTAAGTAAATCTGTTAAAAACTTCATTAGACCCCCGTTTCATGAAACAGCTCTGCCACTCCCCATTTTTTGGAGAGCGGCCATATAGGTATGTTACTGCTCATACTTCGCAGCCTGATCCTCCAGTTCTGTCATTCTGAGGAACGAAGAACCGAAGAATCGTTACAGTTCACTCCGTTCACCATAACAGAGGCATTCCGCAATAAGATCGCCCTTCGGCAAAGAGCGGAATGCAGATCCACGGCGGATTATGCTTTTCCGGTTTATACTTTAGCTGTTCTTATGGTTTTTAGCTGCACGGCAACCAGAAACCAAGGCGTTTTGCGATTAAGCGTCCTTCGGGCAATGGCTCTCCGACACCTTATTCGAAATTCTCGAACGTATAACCAAGCTCACGGGCGCCCTCGATAAAGCTTGCGAGAACCGCCGCGCTCGAAGGCGAGGTCGCGTGAAGCTGGCAGATCTCACCCACATGGAGCTGCGCATAAAGCTGCGCGATCGCCTCGTCCGGAGAGATCATATTTTCCTCATCGTAATCGTTGTAGGCAAAGCTGTAGAAAACAACATGGTAGCCCATCGCCTTGATCGTCTCTAACGCTCTCTCGCTGAAATATCCCGACGGGAAGGAGTAATACTGCATCTCGTAGTCATAGGTATCCCGAATATACTTCTGCGCGCGCATCGAGTCGTCAATGATCTGCTCCACCGTGTAGGTGTCCATGCCGTAGGTCGGATGCGAATACGAATGGCTGCCGAGCGTATGTCCTTCCTCGAGAATACGTTTAACGATCTCAGGGTTATCCTCCATGCTGTAACCGGTCAGGAAGAAGGTTGCCTTGACGCCCTTCTCCTTGAGAACGTCCAGGATCGCATTTGTACTCGAGTTGGCATAGCCCGCCGTGAAAACCAGATGGATCGTCTGGTCCGTCCCGTGAAGGAACTCACACTTCTCATCGCCAAATTGTTCCTGAAGGTTTACGGTCTCCTGCGGGCGGTTCAGCTCATCGCGGTACGGAGCGCCGTACCCGGCCGTAAGATGAGTATTGTCCAGGATCAGAAGCGCCGCAAGGTCGAGCCCCTCGCCGGTGATCACAACCTTTTCCTTCGGTTTTTCTCCCTTGGATTCTGCGCTTTCGGTACTCTCCGTGCTGCCCTTACTGTCGTCCTTGCTGTCCGTCCCGGATTCCGTGCTCTCGGTTTTGGAAGCCGTACTCCCGGTTTTGGAGTCCGTGCTTTCGGCTTTGGAGTCCGTGCTTTCGGCTTTGGAGTCCGTGCTTTCGGCTTTGGAGTCCACGCTCTTCGTCCCGGAATCCGCGCTCTCAGCTTTGGAAACCGAGCTGTCCTTCCCGGAAGCCGTGCTCACGTCCTTAGAATCCGCGCTCTCCGTCTTGGAAGAGCTGTCCGAAGAATCCTTCCCCGTGATTCTGGACTGCAGCGCGTCCATGCCGATAACGCTCTGCGCGATATCCGCTGCCCGCCCGCTGCAGCCGGCCATGGCCACGGTCATGCTGCCGGCTATAAGAACTGCCGCTGCGGCTCTCCAGTATTTTTTTCTCATGATCCGTCCTCCCGATACTTTCTCGATATGCTTACTGCTCAATCTTCGCTGTCCGGCGACAGCCATTACCCATTATAAGCAATTTTCTCCCAATAATCCATACCCTTTTCATAAAACTTATAAACCCCGGATGTCGATGGTTTATCGTACGCCGGACGGGCCTTCGCGCAGAAAGGCTTATCTGTTCCGCCGGAAGAGGGTTTCCCGGATGGAGACGATCTTATCGGTTATGGAAACCAGCAGGGCCTCGATGGATTTCGGAAAATGCCGGAAGGTGAGCGGCCACATATGGCTTCGGATGATATTCTCTTCCCGGGACGTCAGGTCAAAGTCCCGCACGGCGTTATTTGCCGCGATGTCCGGGTGGTGGTACCCGTGCAGCCGGTCGCCGCGGGCATGCCAGTCGTAAAGAAAATAATCGTGCAGGAAAGCCGCCCGCACCAGCTCCCGCTCATTGATCCGCCTCAAATGAAGCCGGCGGGCCAGAAGAAAGCTGATCCGGGCAACAGAATAGCAATGGCTCCAGGTCGTCACCTTGCCATGCTGGATAAAATTTTTCATTTCGGCAGCCTTCGGGTCTTCCAGAAGATCTCTGAGCAGCGCCCGGAACTCTTCTGCCTCGTCCTCTCGAAATTTCATCTCTCTTCCTTCCTCGCGGGAGACGTGTCCCTCGCGGGGCGTTCTCTTCCCGACATTTCTTTTTCCCGGCAGCCCGGCTCGCTTCGCGCGAAAGGCGTGTTCCGCGCGGGGCGGTCTCTTCCCGATATTCCTCTCTCCCGGGCAGCCCGGCTCGCTTCGCGCGAAAGTCCCCGGAACCCCGCATTGTCTTCCGCGCCTCCCGGACGGGCTCCTTCCGTTTCACGGACCGGGCCAGACGAATCACCCGATGCCGAGCACCTTGTAATCCTTCTCCTCAACCGCTGCCTTCAGCGCCTCATCGGCGACCTCGCCCGTTAACGTAACCACGGCAGTGCCTTCCTCGTGGGAAACCTTCGCCTCCGCCACGCCGTCCAGCTTCTCCAGCGCCTTCTTTACGGTCGCTTCGCAATGTCCGCACATCATCCCTTCGATCTTCATCGTTTTTGTCATGGTTTCATCCTTTCCGCCGCTTTCGGCAAATGTTTTTTGTCCGTTTATGATGTCGGTCCGCCCGTCGCCGTCCGGACCGTCCGTGTCTGGCTCACCGTCCCGACCGTTTTTGGCAAATGACTTCTGATCCTCTACCGCGTCCGCCGGCTCACCCGCGTCCCGGCCGTCTCCGGCCAATGTCTTCTGCCCGGCCGCGGTGTTTTCTTCCTTGAGTGCCCCGCGAAGCGGCCGGTCGCGCTTCGGATCGTAGAGCTTCACCAGATTAAGGCGCAGGGCATTGGTCACGACGCAGAAGCTGGAAAGGCTCATAGCCAGCGCCCCGAACATCGGGTCCATCGCAAGCCCGAAGGCGTAAACGTACGCGCCGGCCGCCAGCGGGATGAGCAAAACGTTATAAATCAGCGCCCAGAAGAGGTTTTCCAGGATGTTCCGATAGGTTCGCCTGGAGAGGCGGATCGCCGCCGCCACGTCCGTCAGGCGGCTCTTCATGACCACCACGTCCGCCGCGTCGATCGCGACATCCGTCCCCGCGCCGATCGCGATGCCGATGCTCGCGCGGGTTAAGGCCGGCGCGTCGTTGATGCCGTCGCCAACCATCGCGACCTTATATCCGGTCCGTTCCTTCGCGGCTTTCCGGGAGAGCATGCCTTTCCCACCCGGCCTCCCCACTGAGCCCTGCCCGTCCGCGCTCTTTCCTGCCATGAGGCGTCGGATCACTTCCTCCTTGCCCTCCGGCAGCACTCCGGCGATGACCTCGGAGACGCCGGCCGCCCGGCCGATGGCCTCGGCGGTCATCCGGTTGTCCCCGGTCAGCATCACAACGTGTATGCCCATGTTCCGAAGCTGCGCGATGGCCTCGCGGCTGTCTTCTTTCAGGGTGTCCGCCACCGCGAGAATTCCGAGAAATTGATTTTCGGCTCCAAAAAAGAGCGGTGTCTTGCCCTCCGCGGCCAGCGCCTCCGCCTTTTCGCGAGCCGAAGCCGGAAGCGGCAGCTGCCGGCCGAGAAATTCCGCGTTCCCGCCGTAGACAAGCGTGCCCGCCTGCCTCTCCGCGGCCGTTTTTTCCGCGGCCGCCGTCAATCTCCCGTTCGCCGCGCTTACTGACGATTTTCCGTCCTCCGCGGCCGCCGTGCAGACCGATGCCTTTTCATTCTTTGATTCTCCAAAAAGCGACAAATGCCGCGCGACCCTCCCGCTCAGGCCATTTCCCGGGAGGGCGGTGAAGTCCTCCACGGGAAGGGCGGCCATGCCGCGCTCCCTGCAGTACGTCACAACAGCATTTGCCAGCGGATGCTCGCTCAAAGCCTCCAGCGAAAAGGCATACGCCAGAAGCTCCTCCTCGGAAATCCCGTCCGCCGGGAGGATGTCGGTGAGCGCCGGGGTCCCGTTCGTGATCGTGCCCGTCTTGTCGAGGGCGACGATCTGAACCGTGCCGGTCTCCTGCAGGGCTTCGGCCGTCTTAAACAGGATCCCGTTCCTCGCGCCGACGCCATTGCCCACCATGATCGCCACCGGCGTCGCGAGACCGAGGGCGCAGGGACAGCTCACCACGAGCACCGAGATCCCCCGGGCCAGGGCAAAGCCGGGCGCCGCGCCGACAATCAGCCAGATCGCGATGGTGACCAGCGCGATGCCGATGACCGCCGGGACGAAGATCCCGGAGATTCGGTCCGCGAGCTTCGCCACCGGGGCTTTCGTCGCAGACGCGTCGGAGACCATTTTCAGGATCTGCGCGTAGGAGGTGTCCTCGCCGACACGCGTCGCCTCGCAGGTCAGGAACCCGGACTGGTTGAGCGTCGCGGACGAGACCTTATCGCCCGCCGCCTTGTCCACGGGAATGCTCTCGCCGGTGAGGGCCGACTCGTTGACCGCGGAGCTTCCCGAAAGAACGATGCCGTCCACCGGGATGTTTTCGCCGGGTCGAACGACGAAGGTATCGCCCCGCCGCACCTCATCCACCGGCACGGTCACTTCCGCGCCGTCCCGGACGAGCGTCGCGGTCTTCGGCGCAAGCTTCATCAGGCTCTTCAAGGCATTGGTCGTCTTCCCTTTCGAATACGCTTCGAGCATCTTGCCGACCGTGATCAGCGTCAGGATCATCGCCGCCGACTCGAAGTAGAACTCCATCATATAGGAAGAAACTGCCGCCATATCCCCGTCCACCTGGGCTCTCGTCATGGCAAAGAGCATCGCGACGGAGTAGCCGAAGGCGGCCGAGGAGCCCAGGGCGATCAGGGTGTCCATGTTCGGCGCACCGTGGAAAAGGCTTTTAAAGCCGCTCGTGAAGAATTTCTGGTTGATGACCATGACGATCCCGGCCAGAAGGAGCTGCAAAAGCCCCATGGCGACATGGTTGCCGTCGAAAAAAGCGGGCAGGGGCCAGCCGAACATCATATGCCCCATGGAAACATACATGAGGACAAGCAAAAATCCCAGAGACGCGAAAAGGCGTTTTTTGAGCTTCGGGGTCTCGCGGTCCTCCAGCGCCGCCTCCTCGGCGGAGATCTTCGCCGAAAGGCTGCCGCCCGTCGTCTCCCGCTCCTCACCCTTTACCGAAGCGCCGTAGCCGGCATTTTCCACCGCGCGGATGATCTCCGCCGGGGAGGCCGTCCCCTCGACGCCCATGGAATTCGTGAGCAGGCTGACGCTGCAGCTTTCAACGCCCTCCACCTTCGAGACGGCCTTCTCAACCCTCGCCTGACAGGCCGCGCAGCTCATCCCCGTGACGACATACTGTTCCATAAACTCCTCCTGCTGTCCGCTCCCAGATGCATCTCACTAAGGAACCGTCACAAAATAACTTGCACATCTTGCTTGTCTATTTTCCCGATGTCTGCGTCAGAAAACCTTGTCGTAGCCCGCTACGACTTCGGCTTTCTTCCTTGCCCTCGGAACGCAATCTGTACATTTTATTTCGTGACAGCTCCTAAGCTGCTTTTCGTTCAGGCATCAAACCCGGAAGCCTCGGCAAGACACGGCTATCCCGCCGCGTACGGCCTGGCGGTCTCGCCGCCCCCGGGGTAGAGGATATCTCCGGCCAGAGTGACCGTGTCCGGGCCGAACAGCAGCCCATAGTAATCATTTTCCACGACGACTCTTGAGAACAAAAGCTTGTTCTCGACCTGTCTGGAGATTTCCCGGAAATACGCCTCATCGTAGGCCTCGCCTTCGTTCGGCATGTACGTGTCGCTGATCGCCAGATAACGTCCCTTGTCGGTGATCCAGTCCCGGGTGTCCCAGAAAACCAGCGGCGAGGCATCCGAAAAGACATCCCGCCCCGGCATCAGCCGCGAGTCATAGGTGAGGCCGAAAAGATTCGAGAGCGTCGGGAGGATGTCCAGGTTGAACATCGGGGTGGAGATCTCGCGGGCATAGTCCGATAGCCCGTGCTCCAGGCACTCGGACCAGATGATCAGATTGTTCCGGTCGCGGTTCCAGCTCGGCGTGACCTCCGTCTTGAGCAGGTCGGTAATGTAATTCTGGTCGTTCCCCCAGGCCTCGCCAGCGCCAAGCCCGTAAGGGTAGTGATCGCCCACGATCATAATCACGGTGTCGTCGGCGATGCCGGCCTCCTCCAACTCGTGAATCAGGAACTTCATCGACTCCTCAAGCTCCATTTGGTAGCAAATGTAATGCTTCGTGGTTTCCTGATATTTGTCGCCGACCGCGGCGTTCACCCTGTCGTAATGCTTTTTCACAAGCTCATTTTCAGGATCGTTGTAAGGCGCGTGGCCGCTCAGGGTCATGTAGTAGACGTTGAACGGCGAATGGTTCACGTAGAGCGGGATCGTTTTTTCGAACATTTCCGTGTCCGTCGGCCAGCCGCGGCCGCAGAGGTCGCCGACGCCGGTATCGTTGGCCACCCACTGGTTATACCCCAGATTCAAATGCGTGGTCTGGCGCTGGTAGTAGTCGCTGGAGCCGTTGTGCAGGGCGATGCTGCTGTAGCCGAGGCGCTGAAGCTGGTTGCCCATCGTGAAATAGTTGTTGTTTTTCGACGAATTGATCATGGATTCGTCGCCCCACTGCGGCGCGATCCCGATCATGATGGACATTTCGCCGGTCGTGGTGCTGCCGCCCCACTCCACCTGGTAATAATCGCTGAAATAAAAGCCGTTGTGGGTCATGCGCCAGAGCGTCGGCGTCAGCTCCGGCGTGATAAAGCAGCCCGCGTAGGATTCCGCAGCGATCATGATCAGATTCTTTCCTTTAAAAAGCCCCGTGTAAGCATTTTTCGAGGAGGCCGTCCGGGCGCGGACATATTCCGTCAGGTTCCGGACCGCATCGTTCCCGGAAACCGCGCCGAAATCGATCGCCATCTCGTTCTTATCCCCGGCTGCCGATACGGGCGTCGGCGCGGACGGCGCCTCTTCCCTCGTGTCCGCCGAAACGTCCGTCCCGTCAAATGTCGGCTGCGGTGTGGCCTCGGGCGTTCCTTCTTCGTGGAAATCGCTGTGGGGATTTCCGAAGAGGGCGTTTCGAAGGCTGAGCCGCGTCGAGGTCAATAGACCAAAGGTATCCGTTGCCCTTGTAAATGCGAACTGTGCCGTATAGGTTGCCCGCTGCGGACCGGCAGCCGCCGCATTGGCCGTGAGCATCGTACCGACAAAACCCAGAACGACAAAGGCGATGGCCGCGGGGATCGGATAGGGCTTTTTTCTTGCCCGCAGCCGCGCAAGACGGAAAACAACGATCGGCGGCAGGATAAAAAGAAGTCCCTTCGGTATTCCGAAAAGAATGCCCCGGAACATCTCGCCGCTGTATTTTCCGGCGACATTGCCGCCCTCCGAGAGAATGTTGGTGGGCGACATATAATTAATGTATACACTGTGCAGGACACACTCGATCGCAAAATAAACGCCGACCGCGGTCAGAATGACCAGGTTGACCACGCGCCGCTGCCGGCGCGGGATCAGCATCGTAAGTCCGCCAACGATAAGCCCCGCGGCTATCGCGAAGCAAAAGACATACCCCGGATGGCTGAACCATCCGTTGCCGCTTAAGAGGCGAAGCATGATCTCGAAGTAGAGAAAGAACAACGGATACAGAAAGTATCCCTTATAAAAACACAGGATATACTTCCATCCCTTCGGCGGCTTCGGCCGGCGGTCTTTCGGGAAATACTTCCGGGAAGCCTCGCCATCCCTCCGCGCATTCTGCCCGTCCTCCGCGGATCTGTGCCCGTTTGTCCGCTCACCCGCCGTCCTGGGGCGTCCGGCGCGTTCATATTCCGCGTTTCGCCGCCCGGAACGTCCGGTGCGCTCATCCTCCGGATAAGCCCGGCCGGAGGCGCGGCGGCCCGTGCGCTCGTATTCCGGGTCTCTTTGCGCGGCGCGGCGGCCCGTCTCGCCGGATTCCCAGGATAACTCTCCGCCCGCCCCGTTCTTGCGGGAAGATCTGCTTTGGAAAGCTCCGTTTCCGCGCGGGAGAATGCTCTTATACTGCGCTCTGGAAGTCTGAAAGCTCCGATCCTCCAGATCCTCCGAAAAATCGCTCTTCGCCGGCCTTTTGCCCGTATCCCGCGTTCTGCGATTTTCCGAACCTTTCGAATGATCCTTCTCCTCTCCCGCATACCGGGCGCTCCGGGTTTTCCAGCCTCCCGTGCTTTCCGATGATCTTCCACGGTTTGTGTCCGGATTCTCCGGCATATTTCGGTTCCCGTGTTCGGCAGCGTTTCCCTGCCCGCGCGGAAGAATACTCTTGTAATGCGCCCACGGATCGGAAGAAGGACTCTCAGGTTCGAGAGCCCTTCCCTCCCTCATCCTGGCTTCTTCATCCTGCGAGCGCCGGTTTCTTCTATTATATATATCATGATCCAGCTCATTGTACTTAGCCATCTTTCACGGCCCGCGCCGTCCCCCTTATTATCAAAGCTGATCATCCGTTACAAGTTGCACCCGAGCCGGACACTCGCCCTAAAGGACTAGCTGCGCGTCGCTGTCCGGCTGCGGGTTCCTGGTAAAAGGCAGCCTGTGTATGAATTGAAAAATAGATTCTGACGTTCGTCTGTCTTTCACCATCGTCCGCATGACGGTTTACTTGCAAAACGATCATCCCTCGACGATCAGGTAACTGCCGTCAGGAAGTGAAAAGACCTCCGCGGCATCCGCCAGCTCCTCGTCGGTAAGGTCATCGACATCCATGCCATCCTCCGAGAGGTACTCCCGAACCTCATCCAGAGAATCCACGACCTGGGCCATGCACTCATCCAGAAACTCCTCCGCCTCCTCCGGCGTCTCCGCCACAGGCTCGTCAAAAAGCTGCTCCTGATGCGCAAGAAAATATTCAAGACACTCCTTCGAATATACTGTCATTCTTATATCTCCCCATAAAAATGCTGTTTTCCGGTTACAAGTCACTCCCGTGCCAAACACTCGCTGTTTGGCACGGGTCCGTGATATAAATCAGCCTGTGTATGAACCATCCTTCATCCTTCCTCAAATGCCCCTCCCCGGAAGGATTGTTCGGCCTGATTTTTCGTTTTCGTCCGTCCCCGCCGCCCGCGCGCTTTATTTCGGCAGCTTGAAGGAGCTCTTCATCGAGACGATCCGGTTGAAGACCGGCTCGCCGTCCTTCGAATCGTGGCAGTCCGCGCAGAAATACCCGCTGCGCACAAACTGGAAGCTGTCATACGCCTTCGCCCCGGCGAGCGCGGGCTCGCACATCGCGCGGACGACGGTAAGCGAGTTCGGGTTCACGTTGACATTTCCGGTCTCCGCGTCGTACACGCCCTTCTCCTCGTCCACAAGGTTTTCGTACAGGCGGACCGTCAGCTCCTTCGCCTCCCTCGCCGGCACCCAGTGGATCGTCCCCTTCACCTTCCGGGCGGTAAAGCCGCTGCCGGCCTTCGTCTCCGGATCATACGTGCAGTGCACGACCGTCACATTGCCGTTTTCGTCCTTCTCGCAAGAAGTTGCCGTCACAAAATACGCGTGCATCAGGCGGACTTCATTTCCAATATACAGTCGCTTATATTTCGGAACCGGAACCTCCATAAAGTCATCCCGCTCGATATAAAGCTCCCGTCCGAACGGCACCTGGCGCTTCCCGAGCTCCGGATTCTCCAGATTGTTGTCCGCGTCGAGCATCTCCGTCTCGCCCTCGGGATAATTATCGATCACCAGCCTGACCGGATCCAGCACCGCCATCATCCGCGGAGCCTTCATTTTCAAATCCTCGCGGATGCAGTATTCCAGCATCGCGTAGTCCACGGACGAATCCGCCTTCGAAACGCCCACCAGCTCCACGAATTTGCGGATGGACGAGGGCGTGAATCCGCGCCGGCGGAGCGCCGCGATGGTCACCAGCCGCGGATCGTCCCAGCCGTCCACGGTTCCATTTTCCACCAGCCGCTTAATATACCGCTTACCGGTCACGACATTTGTCAGATACAGCTTGGCGAACTCGATCTGCTTCGGCGGATGCTCCCAGTCCGTGTTCTGCACCACCCAGTCGTAGAGCGGGCGGTGATCCTCGAATTCCAGCGTACAGATCGAGTGCGTGACGCCCTCCACCGCGTCCTCAATGGGATGCGCGAAATCGTACATCGGATAAATGCACCAGGCGTCGCCGGTGTTGTGGTGGCTGAGCCTCGCGATCCGGTAAATAACCGGGTCGCGCATGTTGATGTTCGGGGAGGCCATATCGATCTTCGCGCGGAGCACCTTCGAGCCGTCCGGATATACGCCGTTTTTCATTTCCTCGAAAAGCCGCAGATTCTCCTCAATGCTGCGGTCGCGGTACGGGCTGTTCTTTCCCGGCTCCTTCAGCGTCCCGCGGTATTCGCGGATTTCCTCCGCGGAGAGATCACAGACAAATGCAAGTCCTTTTTTTATAAGAAGGACCGCCTTTTCGTACATGATGCCGAAGTAATCGGAGGCAAAATACAAATGCTCCCCGTACTTGGCGCCGAGCCAGTCGACGTCCGCGCGGATCGATTCGACATACTCCGTCTTCTCCTTGGTCGGGTTGGTGTCATCGAAGCGGAGGTTGAACTGACCGCCGTACTCCTGCGCCAGGCCGTAGTTCAAAAGAATCGACTTGGCGTGACCGATGTGGAGATATCCGTTGGGCTCCGGCGGGAAGCGGGTGCAGATCTTCTCATATTTTCCCTCCGCGAGATCCCGGTCGATAATATCCTCGATGAAATTTCGGGAGACCGGCATTTCCTTCTTCTCATTGACTTCCATGATCCATCCTCCATGTATATGATATTTTATAAATATTTTATATTTCTCGTGATCGGATCTCAGGCGCAGACATCCAAACCTCCGTTCACGAGATAATCATGACTAACCTTATCTTGTTACTATACACTCCGTTCACAGTAACGTGTGATCGGGAGTGAACTGTAAGTTACAAGTCATTCCCGTGCCAAACACTCGCCCTAAAGGACTAGCTGCGCGTCGCTGTTTGGCACAGGTCCGTGACATAAATCAGCCTGTGTATGAACCATAAAATTATCGTTTGTCGATGACCTGCGTTTTGCCATCGTCCGAAGGACGATTTAATTGCAAAACGCCTTCGTTACTGTGAACGGAGTGAACCGTAACGAACAGTACCCTTATCTTATCATATATTACTGGATTTTAACAGCGAAATGTGCTATGATATTTTGTGCTTTTTCTTATGCCCTGATAACGGGCCGAACGTCGAACCGCTGAGAAGACGTTTTGTCAGGAGCTTTTCAGCGGCCGGCAGGAAAGCTTTGCTCTTCCGATTTCGAAAAAACAGGAGGTATTATGGGAAATATTTTTTCATATTTAAAAGACGTACCCGCATATTTACAGCATGTCTGGCAGACCATGCCCGTGGTCGTCATTCTCGTATGTGCCGTCTTCATCATCAGCCTGTTCAGCGGCCGGATCCCCGGCATCATCCGAAAGATCTTTATCATCGCCTGCATCGTTTACGCGCTGATCGGGGGCTTCACAAGACGGGCTGATTACGGGCGGCAGATCGTCTGGGTCGCCGCGCTCCTCCTGCTTGCCCTCGCGCTCATCCGCGGCATCATCCTGATCATCCAGACAAGCCGGCAGAATAAAATCAACGCAAAGATCGAGGAAAGAGCCCTCGAGAAGGCCGCCCGCCGGCGCGGCTCCTTCCATAACAAGCAGGGCTACAGCGGTTCAAACCGCCCGGAACCGGAATATACGCCTGAAAAAATGAACTCCGAGGAGATCGAAGCCCTTGTGAAGGGCGAGGATCCCGAGAAAATCATCCGCTTCGACAAGGCATCGGACGACGAGGCCCTGAAGACCCTGCTCGGCAGCGAAAACAACACGCCCCTGTCCTCACCGCGGGTAGAAAGCCCTTCGGTAAGCTCCGCGGACATCGACATCCCCGGCGACAATCTCCCCGAGCATTTGTCGGCGGACGAACTCTATTCCATGATGAACCGTCTCTCTGACCTCCACGGTCTCGGCATCCTCACCGACGAGGAATTTGCCAACAAGAAGGCCGAGCTGCTGAAGCGGGTATGAAGCGGCTTGTTGCTGTTCACTCCGTTCACAGAAACGAAATCTGTGGTCTTTACTGGGCTAATTTTGTTCACCAGCCCGCAGCCAGACAGCGACGCGCAGCTAGTCCTTTAGGGCAAGTGTCTGCCTCGGGTGTGAACAGTAACACCGACTTCTCCTCATCTGTCGGCCGGATTCTTCGTCACGACGCGAAGCCACGCGTAAAACCGATTCTTGCAGCATGGCGAGAGCGAAGCTTTCAATTTTCAATATCCAGAAGGGAGAAACATTATGATCAACATCACCAACCCGCAGGTAACCTTTGAATTCCAGGACGGCTCGAAGATCATCGCGGAGCTCTACCCGGAAATCGCCCCCAACACCGTGAGCAACTTCCTTTCCCTGGTGAATAAGGGCTTTTACAACGGCCTGACCTTCCACCGGGTCATCGAAGGCTTCATGATCCAGGGCGGGTGCCCGGACGGCAACGGCATGGGCGGTCCCGGCTATCAGATCCGCGGCGAATTCGCGATGAACCGTTTCACGAACAATCTCCGCCACACGGCCGGCGTCCTCTCCATGGCCAGAGCCATGAACCCGAATTCTGCCGGCAGCCAGTTCTTCATCATGCACAAGGATGCCCCGCACCTTGACGGACAGTACGCGGCCTTCGGTAAGGTCATCAGCGGCATGGACGTGGTAAACCGCATCGCCGCCGTTCGCACGGACCGCTTCGACCGCCCCGTTATCCCCGTCGTCATGACCCGCGTCACCGCCAACACCTTCGGTCTCACCTATCCGGAGCCGGAGAAAATGAAAGCCTGACGGACAGGGGCTCCTCGGCCAGTGAGCAAAAGAAGCCCCGTTTAGGAACCGTAAAACAAAAAAAACGGCAGGATTTCCCTTGTTTTTCGGGGAAATCCTGCCGTTTTTCGCAAGATCCGTTCGCAGCTTACTCCCTGGAGGCATCCTCCTGAGGATCCTGTTGGCTGCTTATTTCGTTCACCGTAATATGCTGATACGGAATCTCGATGTTATTAGCAAGCAATGCCTCCCTCACGCGGGTATTGATATCATCCTTTACGCGTTCCGTCGGATTGTTGCTGTCATAGTAAACCGTCACGCACATCATCAGTGCGCTGCTCGCGAATTCCATAAAGCGTACCGGCGAATAGGCCTCCGTTCCGTCTTTCTGTTTGATTGGTTTCGTAAAGGGACTGTCCTCGATCTCCTTCGCGATCACCGTCTTCACAAGCTCCATATCACTGTAATATCCCACCGGAAAGCGAAACGTAATGGCCCGGTCCTCCCGATGATAGCTGTAGTTGATGACCCGCATGGTATTCAGCTTGCTGTTCGGCACAACATACCGGAGCGTGTCCACCCCGGCCAGAACAACATGGCGCGGCGTCATATACTCCACAATCCCGACGGTTCCGTCTTCCAACTCAATCCGGTTTCCGACCTCAAACGGCTTGTTTACACTGATCATCAGTCCGCCCAGCACATCCTTGATGACATCCTGTGCCGCAAAGGTCAGTACCGCCGTGGTGATGGCCGTTCCTCCCAGAATTGTCTTCCAGATGGTTTCCAGACCGAGATAAGATGAAATCGTTACGATCCCACAGCTAACAACGATCACGACGTCAAGCAAACGCTTAAAAAACATCAGATGCAGTCCGTTGTTCTTCTCCCGTCTTTTCTTGAAAAAATACTTGTTCAGTTTCAGAAGTATCCAGGTAACCAGCACGGCGACAACGATACCAAGAATGATACCAATAATCCCCCAGTCATCAGCTGCGTTTGCTTCCATTGCGCCTCCCTCCTTATCCTTGCAAACCGCCTTCATATTGGAATCCAAACCGGTAGCCCCCTTTGTTATTTATCGCAATTAAGCAATTCACATTATAAGCGTGCGAACCGCGTTTGTCAACAGCAAATTTTGACACAAAAACAAGCCTTCTTTGAGGATCTTTTTGGTATAAGAACAGAAAACACACACGCTGAATACCCCCCTGTTTCTTAATCATATAGACAAACGCGGATGATTCTGTTATGATAAAGATACGATC
>CACZBB010000081.1 GCA_902779245.1 uncultured Lachnospiraceae bacterium
CGGCGAGGCATTTGACGAAAAGAAAAAGAAGAAAGGTCTCACGTTCCGGATGGATCCATCGGATCTTGTGGCTCTTCTTTTCGGTCTCTGCGCCTTCGGCCTGGTGCTGCTCCCGGAAGTGATCTACGTCGTGGATATTTATACGGGCGATTACTACCGCGCGAATACGATGTTCAAGCTGACCTATCAGGCCTTCATTCTTTTCGGCATGCTGATGGGCTACGCGCTGGTCCGGGTGTTCATGACCTCGAAGTTGGCGCTCCGCATTGTCTGCGGTGTGCTTGCGGGCATGCTTCTTCTGACCTTCGGCTATATTTTTAAGTCCTGCGAGTCCTGGTTCGGCAAGGATCTGAGCCCCGCGAAGCGCGTGCACACCGATGCCTCGGTCTATGTTTCCCAGAGCTTCAAGGAGGATTTCGACGCGATCTGCTGGATCAACGAGAACATCTTCGGACAGCCGGTCATGGTCGAGGCGGCCGGCGACAGCTACAGCGACTATGAGCGCGTCTCCACCTCCACGGGCCTTCCGACGATCCTCGGCTGGTACGTTCACGAGTGGCTGTGGCGGAGCGGCACGGACATCCTTAACGTCCGGAAGAACGCGGTCAACACGATTTATACCTCGAACAACGCCGGTGAGGTGCAGAAGGTTATCGACGATTATAACGTTTCCTATATTTATGTCGGGAAGCTTGAACACGAGCAATACCCGGCCATCAACGACGCGTTTATCAAGAGCATGGGCGAGGTCGTCTATGAGGACGCCAACACCTATATCGTCAAGGTAAAGCCCGCAAGGGCTTCGGCCAGGGACACCCAGACGTCACCGGTCGGATAAAGATGTGAGCCGCGCGGCTTTTTCGCGAAATGCGGGGCCGCGCGGTTTCTTTGCAAAACGCCTTCGTCACTCCGTGAACAGCAACAATACACGGCGTGTACTTAACCTCGAAAAAAGTTATCTGCCCGCCGCCTGATTAGCCATATCGCAATCACATAGAAAAAAATGATTGACCCAAAAGAACAAGAAAAACTCCCCACGGTTGTCGGAATATGATAGAATTGGAGTGTTGATGGAGGTATGCATATACATGGAGAGCTGAGAGATGGACAAAGCCACGTATGATCAATTGTCAGCCATGGGGTATCGGGAAATCTTCCGTGCCTGCAGGGAGGACCCGACGCTGGACAGCGGAAGCCCGGACGTGCAGTTCCTTCTGGCTCTCTGCGTCCGCGACGGGCGGGGTGTTCGGAAGGATCCGAAAACCTTTCAAAAGGTGCTGGAGTGGTGCATGGAAAAGGGGTCCCTTCTGGCCATCGGCTATCGGGCCGGCTATGAGAAGGGCCGCCTGGAAGCGGAGCAGAAAAAAGAGACGCAGGATGCGCGGGAAGATTCCGTTCCGTTTCATGAAAAGGGCCGCCCGGAGGCAGAGCGGAAAAAAGAAGAGACACCGGTCACGGTGCTTTTCCTCACCCGCCCGACAGTTCCCAAAAGGGTCAATGCAGATTCCCCGGAACCCGCCGGAGGAATGCCGGATCGCGGGGATATCCGCGCCGGGAATGAGAGAACGTTCGAACAGGCGCCGGCAGATGGCGCGGAGCGAATCCGCCGGATCCTCGACGCGGGGAACGATTCCGGGATCCGTGAGCTGTGGGAAAGCGGCGAATTCGAACGCCTGCTGGGCGGGATGGATGAAAGTAAGCGCAAGGAGGTGCTTGCGGAGCTCTTTCTTCTTCTCCGGCAATATCAGCAAAAGGGTCTTCAGGAAATGCTGGATATCAGCCGGAAGATGATCGTCAGGATCCTGGAGGGGAAGGTGTACGTCAGCGACCTCCAGCTCACCACGAAAAATGAGAACGGGGAGGAAGAGACTCTTCCGATTCTCTGGTTCGCGGTCTGGCTCGGCGACGAGGTCCTCGCCCGGTATCTGCTCCAGAACGGCGCGAACCCCAACCTCGTGCGCTTTTGCCGGCTCGCCGGGGGCGTTGCGCTCAACCGCTATGTGCTTGGCGAGTGTATCCTTCAGGCAAATCTTCCCATGGCAAGGCTGCTCCTTGACAACGGCGCGAACGTCCGGAAAATGGACGGGAAGAGGGGGGCGGACGGGAGCGAATCTCTCACCAGCCCGCTGGCTTACGCGGTCCTCAGAAACTCCGCGGAGTGCGTATGCCTTCTCCTCGAAAAAGGCATCGACCCCAACGAGGGGTATCATTACCGCGACAAAGAAGGAAAATGGCATCTCCAGAGCGCGCTTTATCTCGCGGTTCAGCACACGAAAAACCTCGAGATCGCGAGGCTTCTTCTTGCCGGCGGCGCGAATCCCGATACGGCCGGCTCCCTGACCAACGTACAGGGGGAAATGCTCCGGCTGCTGCTGAAATACCCCAGGCAGTCATATTGAAATGAACCGGGGAAAATGCTATGCTGGATGTGGATTTTTACACGGATGCTGGAGGAATGCATGGGAGATTTTAAGTACCAGGACGGCCTTGTTCATTTTGTGTTCGCAAACCGCGACACTTATTTTCTGGAGAGCATGGTACGGCTAAGTCTCGAGGACAAGCTCTATCGCGAACTCTCCATGCAGGGCTGCCGGAGGATTTTCTATCTCAAAAGAGGGATTCATCCCTGCGTTCTCGGGACGAAGGACCGCGCTTCCTACGAATTCTGCGCGCTGGCGGCAAGGAAAAAGGCTCTTTTCGGTTTCCGCAAGGGCACGGAGATCCCGGATTATTCCGGGCAGGATGTTGTGCGCTCCGATGAGGAGCTTCGCGCCATGCTCCGGGAAGCCCGAAACAGCGCGCTGGTCATCCGGATCGAGCATTTTACGAAGCTCTTTTCGACGGCTCCGGAGGAGCTGGCCGCGCTCGCCGCGGAGAATTCCCAGAACCGGAATGTGATCGTCGTCGTCGCCTCGGTACGGGCCGCGGACAGTCTGCCATTTTTCCGGGATCCGCAGGGAATCTTCCGGAACGAGAGAATTTTCCCGGAGATCTGCCAGGCTTTTTCGGACGCGCACTGCCGCGAGGGACGTTCCTATGAGCTGCTCCGCGTCTATCTCGGAAACCGCTGCCTGTTCTACAATTCCCTGTCCAGATATTCCATCGCGAACACCGTCCGCTGGGTTTTGTGGAACGCGCACAAGACCCGGGAGGAAAACATCGACGAAGACACGGAAAAAATCGCCGCATTTGTCTATACCTGGTATCACTCCGCGGCGCTTCGGCGGAAATATCCGGAATGTCTGTCGGCAAATGAAGAGCGCAGGTATGGGGAGCTTTCGCGGACGCTGGAGCGGCGGCTGGCTGTGATCCTGCGCGATCTGGAAAATTTTCGCGAGGAGGCGTATCCTCTGGAAACGGAAAATATCGATTATATTCTCGGGGATTCGCCCGTGTATGCGCAGCTGAAAAGCGTCCGTCTTTCTCCGGACACCCGGGAGTATGAGCGCTGGGAGAAGCTGGTCCGCGCGTACGCGAAGCCGAGGGGAGGGCTTGTCCCGGAGGAAATCTTCCGTGTGCTTCGGCTTGCGGCCGAATTTATGGTCCGCGCGGCCAGGGAAAATGATCGGGAGACCTTCGGCTGCTGCGCCGCATGCCTCGAATACGGCATCCGGACCGGCTTTGAGACCGACGCGGAGACCGCGCATCTCTGGGAGCTTCGGAAAAACTGCATTGAGGTCTCGGCACGGCGGTTTGACATGGAGCGCCGGATTGCGGAGAAGAAGGAGCGCATCCTGGAATGGCGCGCCGAATGGTCCCGGCAGGTCGCGGAAATCGACCGTAAACGGAGAAGCCGGGTGCCGGAGAGCGAGCTGCACTATGAAAAGGAGCTTGCGCTCGACCTCGACGCGAAGATCGGGAGCTATAAGAAGGTGCTCCACGACGATCAGCGGGAGAGCGCGACCTTCCGGCGGCTGCAAAACCAGATGGATGTGATGATCTCCAGCGAAAAGCTTTACCGGGAACAGGACGCGGAGAAGCTCGAAGATCTTCTGGCGGTCAGCCGAAATGCGATCAGCCGGTATATGCGGGAAAAAGCGCAGGAAAACCAGCGCATTCAGCAGGTACAGTACGACCTCGATGACCTGATCAGCGGAAAAGCTGAGGATTCGGTCGCGACCCGCTTCGACAACATGGTGGGGCGCGTGGAGAGGGATGGCGTCGAGAGCGAAGCGTCCATGGCGGCCGAGGAAAATCCGGAGCCCGAAACGGCGGCGGCGGCAAAACCGGTATGGGCGGAAGAACCGGCGTCGGCCGCGGAAGAAAAGAATCCGAATATCGCGGATATCGAGGAGGATTTCCCGGAATATGAGCTTCCGGACGATTTGACGGAGATGCTGTATTAAAATGAGGTTACCGTAACGAGAAGAATCTCCAGGCTACTGTGAACGGAGTGAACCGTAACATCTCCGTTACAAGTCACTCCCGTGCCAAACACTCGCCCTAAAGGACTAGCTGCGCGTCGCTGTTTGGCACGGGCCAGTGACATAAATTAGCCTGTGTATGAACCGTTTTCTGTACACTGAGGCGTGCCATCGCCCGCAGGGCGATTTCATTGCAAAACGCCTTCGTTTCTGGTCACCGTGTGACCAGAAACACATCTCCAGGAGGGGAACGCATGGAATTAAAACAGACCAGGAACAATATCGAACGCCTCTCCCGGAATCCCTCCGTGTCCCAGGAGGATGCCGTCAATTTCTTCTACGATTTCTGCTCCGAGGTCAAGCGGGAGACCGGCAAGGGAATTGATGCGGGAGCAAGCGCGGAGCTTGAGGAGCTTCTCCGCCGTCTCCCGTGGATGAGCCAGTTCGTGCTCAACCTCGTGAAACGAAATGAGGCAGGCGTTGCCTCGGAGGAACGCCGACGAAGGCTGGACAAGCTTTCCGCTCAGCTTGCGGAGGCCGGACAAAAGCTCGAAGAGGCCAATGCCGACTACGAGAAAATAACGGCGCAGCAAAAAGCCCTCAAAGAAAAGGAGGCGGCATTTGCCGAGAAGAACGCGCGCGTCCTTGCCCTCGAGGAGGAAATCCGCAAGCTCGAAGAGCGCATTTGCCGGATCGAGACGGTGGATCTTACCGGGATCGAGGGGCAGAAGGCTGCTCTGGGCGTGAGGCTGGAGGCGCTTAACGGGCAGAAGAAGGAGCTCCTTGAGGCCGCGGAAGCGCTTTCCGCGCAATGCGAGGCGGCGGAGCGGGAATATACCGCGAAGGAGGATGCCCTTGCCCAAAAAGAGCAGGAGCTTGCCGAAAAGCAGGCGCAGGCCCGCGGGCTGGAGGGGGAGATGCGAAAAGCCCGGGACGAGATCGCGGAGCTGAGCGTGCGCTCCGAGAGTATCCTTCGGATGAAGGAGGAAAAGCAGCGCGAAAAGGAGGAACTGAGCCTTAGGATCGACCGGGAGAATCTGGACTGCGCAAGGCTCCGGGAGGATATCCGGCTCCTCGAAAGGACGCTGAGCGAGCGGGATTTCGAAGAAGAGAATAAGCATTTGCAGGCGCAGAAAGCGGAGCTTAAGGAGGAACTGCACCGCTACGAGGCAATCCGCCGGGAGGTCGAGGAGGCGAAGGCAAAAGCCGAACGTCAGCGGGCGGACAGCCTGGCGCAGGCGCAGGAGCTTTCGGCAAAAAACAATGAGCTTCGTAAGGCCATCGAGAATACAGCCGCGGAGATGGAGGAGCTTCGGCAGAAGCGTCGGGAGCTCGATGAGCGGTACGCGGAACGGCTGGAGACGCTGAAGAAGAAACGGCAGGAGGTCGAGGCGGCTCACGCGGAGCTGATGGAGAGCCTTGAGCGGAAGCGGAAGGAGCTGGAGGGCCGGGAAGCTGAGCTTCGGGAGAAGGCCGAGGATGAGGAGGATTGGCTGGAGAGCCTCGACGGCGTGCGTTGCCGCGAGCGGGTGCGGGTCCTGGAAAAAAGGCTTGCGGTGATCGCGGAGGCGCGGCAGCGGCTGGAGAAGGATCTGACGGCGGACTGGGTCACGAACCGCTATGGCTTTTCCGCAAAAGCCGGTATCGCGGGCGATAAGCTGCAAAAACGCATTCGGAACCTGGAGACGGAGCTTGCCTCGGTGCGCGAGGCCCTGGATGCCGTATGCGAATGCATCAGCAGCGGACAGTCGGAATGAAGGTTTTGACAGAAGGAGGGGAAGATGGGTATTAAAGATTGGATAAAGAAACCGGAAAAGACGAAGGCGGAGATCGTTCGGGAGCAGAAGGCGAAGCTCAGCGGGGATGTTGAGCGCCTGAACACGATCCGGAGCTCCCTGGAGATGGCGAAGATGGAGCCCTACAAGGCCCGGAAGCGGCGGGACGGAAGCCTGGCGTCCAACGTGGAGGCCGCCGACAAAGTGGCCTTTGACCAGTATTTTGACCAGCTGATTGCCCTTGCGGGGGAAATGTCCTATGTCCGTTTTGATCTTACGAAGATTGATAACGGCCTCGACGAGCTGATCCGGCTTCTTGTGCAGGCGAAGCGCGAGGGCTGCAGCGCGAGGGCGATCCAGAGATGTCTCGGCGGCATCGCGTTCGGCCTTCGGGACGCGCGGGCGGAGCTTCCGCTTCACATGGACGCGGAGGAGGTCCGCGTGCTCCGCGAAGATCATATGGCCGGCTGGGTTGAGATCTGCTCCCATACAATCCTTCTCGACCGCCTTCAGGCAGAGCGGGACAGGATGGAGGAGGAGAAAAAGCATCTTGAGAAGCTCTACAACGAGGCGCTTGAGGACACGGATGCCTTCATTAAGGAGCATCCGTCCGCGTGGCTGAAGATCCAGAAGATGACCGACGACGAGCGGACGCGCCTGACCGGCGATGAGCGGAAGCTTTCCTCGAAGCAGAAGCTCGCGGTGAACCGGCAGCTCGATGTGCAGCGCAATGGGCAGAAGATCGGCGAGCTCGAGGACAACCTCGTCACGGTCGAGAGCAACTGCAGCGTCCTGCTGGATACCCTGCAGAACTGGGAGAAGGCGATCGCGGCGTATGACATCAAGGAGATCAACCGCCTGGCCGAGGAATTCAAGGTCAGGACGGTGGAGCAGCAGCGGAATATGTCGAAGCTGCGCGAGATGACGGACCGGATCAACGCGATGTTTGACGAGCTCTACAGCAGCCGCGAGCAGAAGCAGGATATCATCGCGACCAATGACCGTTATCAGGAAATGATCGATGAACAGAACCGGCTGGCTGCTGAGGATGCCGCGGGCCGGAAAATCTACGAGCAGGAGATGCTCGCCCGTAAGCATGAGGCGGAGCGGCTGGCCAACGAACAGGCTGAGAATATGCTCGAGAAAGAGCCGGAGGAGCTGGAATACAACTTCTGAATAACGATGATTTCCCATACGATCTTCATAGGCAGCGAGTGACGGTCAGGCGGTCATTCTGAGGGAAGCAATCCGTGAGATGAGAAATCTTTGGTTTCAACAATTAAGCATATATGAATTAATAATCTCTAAAACGGCGAAGGAGAGAAAGATGAGCATTTTTTCTCGCGCGAATGCGATCAAGAAGGATATCAAGGAGAAACGGACGGACTGGGCGGAGCGGAAAGCCCTGGCCCGTGACGTGGAGATCCTGGATACGGCGGTCAAGCTGGATATGCTGAAGGAGAAGTACAAGCGTCTTCTCTCCGTGCAGCGCCAGATTCTCCGCGGTACCCCGACAAGGAACGAGCGGGCGAAGGCGGAAGCCAAGATCCGTTCCGGTATCTGCGCGTACACGATCATCTGCGAGGCGAAGCGTCAGCTGGAGGACATCAAGGACGGCCAGAGCATGCAGCAGATGCTGACCGAGCTGAACACCTCGCTGCGGGCAATTAACCGCCTGGCCGGCGGAACGCCCGAGCGGACGAAGCGATCCGTCGACCGGCAGATGGAAAAGCTCGCGGAGCGGGATGCCCTGACGGCGCCGGAGGATCTTTTCAGCGACGCGGCGCTTGCCAAGGTGGACGAGTGGCTCGGCGCGCGGTTCACGGATGTCGCCAACCGATATGTCAAGGGTGAATCGGTTGAGAACTGCATGCGGGCCTCCCAGTTTATTCTGGAAGAAAGTCCCATGCCCTACGCCCATATGCTGGGCGAAGAAGCGGGCGGTGATTCTTCAAAGCAGGTAGACAGCGCCGACCTCGACGATCTCATGAAATCCAGCCTGTTCGGATGACCGGCGGAAAGGAGGATTTCCGGATGGAAAACGATTATATCCAGAATATGCAGCGCATGGAAAATGAGTGCCGCCTGTATATCCAGAAGGCGGACGATGAATTCGAAAAGTACGGGAAGCACACGAAGGAGGAGGGCCGTTATCTTCAGGAGGCTGCCCGTCTGCAGACGGAAATGGCCGAGCTGAGCGACGGCGAGCTCCGCAAATACCACGAGCGCAGGGCCCGGGAGATCGGCAAGCGCATTGAAGCCGTCGTACAGGCGGTTTCCCCGGAGACCTACCAGAAAATGATCGCCGAGCGTTCGCGCCGGGAAGCGAAGAACGCGGACCGCCGCGACGACCGCCCCGCCTCGAACCTGAACCGGCCCGCGCCGGGCAAGGGCGACAGGGCTGTCAGCGAGGAGATGATCCAGAGCTGGTTCAAGGAGAGCCCGAAGCATTCCTTCGACGATGTCTCCGGCATGCATGCCCTCAAGGAAGAGCTCCGGGGCTCCATCGCGGACGCGAAGCTTATGAAGATCCGCAAAGCCCTCAAGATGAGCACGGTTCATTCCTACTTCTTTATCGGACCTCCCGGCTGCGGAAAAACCTTCATCATCGAGGCCTTTGCCCATGAGCTGATGGGGAAAAATTTCAAATATATCTCTCTTGACGGCTCAAATATCTTAAGCCGGTATGTCGGCGACGCGGAGAAGATCATCACCCGTCTCTTCGAGGAGGCGGAGGAAAACGCGCCCTGCATCGTATTTATCGACGAGATC
Organism: uncultured Lachnospiraceae bacterium; assembly: GCA_902779245.1. GTDB lineage: Bacteria > Bacillota > Clostridia > Lachnospirales > Lachnospiraceae > Chordicoccus. Next base: position 8,912 of record CACZBB010000081.1, read on the forward strand.
GACGGCGTCTGCCGGAACCGCTCCATGCCGGATCTCCCGGTCTGGGCTTCTTCCATGACGACCGCTTTCCTGACCTCCTACAATCGGATCAATGCCTCGGACAAGGAAATCATTTTCATCGGGGCGACCAACTATCCCAATAAGGTGGACGACGCCATGCTTGACCGCGTGCAGCTGATCCGCGTGGATATGCCGGACGAGGATGCCTTGGCCGCGGCTTACGAGCGGAAGCTGGCCGGGGTCGTCCGGCTTGAGCCGGGCTTTACGAGCCAGGAGATGGCGAAGTCGTCGGTGAACTACAATTACCGCGACGTTGACCGTCTGGTCGAGAAGGTCAAGGCCCTGATCCTGAAAGACATTCTCGAAAAATGCCCGACGGAGGAGGCTGCCGTGGAGGCTTTGACCGATGGCACCTACCAGCTGACGAGGGCGCTCTTCAAGACGGCCCAGGACGCTTATACCCCGACGCCGAAGGACGCGATCCTCCGGGAGATCGACGAATGGCAGGCCAGGTATAAGAAAAATCAGGAGGCGGAGGGCTGATGGACGAAACGCGGCAGGACTGGATGCGGCGGTTTCTCCGCGGCCAGATCATGAACTCGCTCCTGAACCCCAAGGCTCCGAACTACGGGCCGGAATACTGGAAGAAGCTTCTGATCGGCGGTCTCCCGTTCCACGGCGCGGACCGGGTCTTCCTGAAAACCCGCCGGCTGTTCTGCTATTGTCTCTACGGGCCGGCCGGCGCGGGACAGAGAAACCTCGCGCTTGCCTTTGCCGCGGACTGCCAGCGGGAGGGGTACCAGGTCTATGATATCCCCGGGCAGGTTCTGCGGGGGGAAAATCTCGCGGATACCTGCGGCAAAGTCGCGGAGGTTTTTGCCGAGGCTCGGAAGGGACCGGTCGTTTTCCTGATTGAAAACCCCGGAAACCGACAGGTCTTCGAGTGCATTCTGTCCGAGTGCGAGCGGATCGACCTCCGGGAACCGGTCAAGGTGGTGGTGACGGAGGAAAATGAGCGCGTCCTCTGCGACAGTCTGAAAAGCATCTTTTTCCTTTGCCGCTTCGAGCTTCCGGATGAGGAGGAGCGCGCGGCCTTCTTCGAAAAATACCTTCCCCTCACAGGGAGCGACGAGCCGACGCCTGCTGGGATGGCGAACGAGACAAACGGGCTTTCCTACGATGAGCTCCTGCAGCTCGTGAATCTTCTCCGCCTGCAGATGAAGGCGGCAGGCGCCCGCTATTATCTCGCGGATAAGAAGAAGGGGCTTTCGGAGGAGGAGATGGAGAGCGCGATGAAGGAGCGCCGGGAGAGCGGAGAGATCGCGATCACGATCGACCTTTTCGAGGATTCCCTCAGTATGCTTCGGCAGCAGAGACTGAAGAGTCCCGAGGAGGATATCCCCGGCATGAAGGTCATACTCGAGGGCGGTATCCCGGTCGCCGCGGGGTATCCGGCCGGCGCGGGAACCGTGTCCCCGCCCCTGCAGCCGGGCGGATCCGGAATTCTTCCCGCGGCAAATGCTTCCGGCCCGAACGAGGAGGATCTGGAGAAAAAATCCCGGGAAAAAGTTCTTGAAGACCTCAACCAGAGATTCGAGCGGCGCGGCGGGAAATAAACCAATAAACCGCCGCAAAGCCATGGCAGCCGGGCGGAGCCGGCAGGCTTCCGCCCGCGATGACATTAGGATGGAGAACCTATGAACCTTGGAGTGGATTTTGGGAGCACGTACAGCGTGATTTCTACGTATCGGAAGGAGTATGACCGCGTCGAGGCGCTGGAGCTTCAGCAGTCATCTCCTTATCTGCCGACGGAAGTATGTCTGAAAAAAGGACAGTACAACTTTGGCCGGGCGGCGAAGAGCATGGCCGGGCAGAAAGGCCTTCGGAGCTTTCGCGGCTTCAAGATGCTTCTCTCCGAGGAGGATGCCGATATTCGCAGAGGACGGGGCTTCGACGGGGAGGCCGGCGAGGAAAACTCTCCGGAGGCGATCACGGAAAAATATCTCTCGCATATGTTCCGCGAGGCGATGAGCTCCTATGCGGCCGAGGCGATCGATGAGCTCGTCATTTGCGCGCCCGAGATCTGGAGCCAGGGGATCCGCACCATCGATGCCCGCACGAAGCTCAGCGAAATCTGCCGGCGGATGGATTTTGTGAAGGATCAGAATGTCCGGGTGGTCAGTGAGCCGGCGGCCGCCAGCGCCTACTTTGCCTTCAATTTCTGGAAGAGCACCGGGAATTTCTATGAGGGCAATATCCTGCTCGTCGATTACGGCGGCGGCACCCTGGACATTACCCTGACAAATGTTCATACTCGCGAGCGGGAGGGCGGCGGCGTCGGCATGGAGATCAAGGTCCTGGAACGGACCGGAGCCGGCGAAAATGAGGAGGGCCGCATCGGCAAGGCCGGGATCGTCTTCATGGAGACGCTGGCCGAAGAAGCCATCCTTGCCTCCGGGCTGCCCTTTGAAGCGGCCCAGCTCCGCCAGGATCCCGGATTTTACAAATTTGTCAATGAGCTGGAGGATCAGCTGCAGTCCCAGACGGAGACGATTACCGATATATACAACCAGTACGATAAATACGATGCCGAGGAGTTTCGGGAGGATATTGACGAGGAGGAGGACGAGTTCGTGACCCTGTATTTCAAGGGCAGCGAGGTCGTGATCCGCTATTCCCATATGCTGGACGTGTATAACCGGGAGATTCGCGGCGTCCTTCAGGAAAATCTCTCGAAGATGATCGCCTATATGGATCGGGGACAGATCCCCTATATGGATAAGGAGCAGGATAATTTCAAGATCGCGCTGGTCGGCGGATTCGGGAACTTCTTCCTCGTGAAGCAGCAGGTCGAGGAGACCTTCGCCTGGTCGGCGAGCTTCGACCGCCGGAGCGAGGGGATCATCCTTGTCAAGGGCGACCGTGAAAAGGCGGTCTCCATGGGCGCGGCGCTTCTTGCGGACCATGTCGTGGATATCCAGAACACTGCTCCGTACTCGATTGGCATCTTCGCGCTCAGCGGCGGCGAGCCGGTCTATATCTACGCGTTTACACGCCGGCAGAATATTGAGCTGGACGTTCCGTATTACCCCAAAAAAGAGGATGGCTCGGACTGTCTCTACCTCGTCGGCGGTATTGACAAGTTTATTCTGGAGAGCGAGGAGTATCCGGCCGGGCAGGTGGTCCGGATCCGGGAGGAGCTCCGGGAACGGATGCGCCAGATCAACCGGAACAATATGCCGACCTTCGGCATCATCGGCTTCTCGCTGGATTCCGCGGAGGTACTGCACCTGCACATGCGGCGCTATGACCTTATCCGCAAGGCCGTCCGGGAGGACGAGGAGGAGATCGACATTCCGCTCACCCGCCTGAACGAGCTCTTCGACCCGATCCTGTTCTGAGGGCTCGTCTGAGGACGGGGACGTCCGTCCGGCCCTGCCGCGGATCGAGGTGCTTAAAAACGGGCATCATCCTTGAAGAGGCTTTGACATGCAGATATGGAGGCTTTGTCATGAAATGCTGTGTATGCGGATCTGAATACGATGAACACGCGGTCGGCGCGTGCCCGCGGTGCGGCTTTCCGCCGATCCTTCTGACCGATGACAGCCCCGAGACGCGGGAAGCTCTGCAGCGGACGGTGGAAGAGTACCGGAAACAGCTCCTCGGTGAATTTAAAGTTTATATCACGGCGTATGCCTATGAGAAGACATTGTCGGAGCTGACCGAGAAAGGCGAGCAGCGCATCCTCCTCGCCGAGTCCGGACAGCTTGCGCCGGGGACGGAGATCTGGTCGGAGCTTGCTTTTGAGATTTCGGAGGAGCTTCTTCTTCAGGGCGAGATCGAACAGAACGGAGAGGACCGGCCGTTCTCCCTTCGCATGGACCCGCCGGCTCAGTCCGGACGGTGGCGCCTTGGCGCAAGGATGGATGACCGGCTCCGGATCGTTATGCTTGTCGGCGGCCCGGAGGCTGTATCCGTCTCCGAGCCGGTCGCGCTTACCCTGAGAGCTTTATCCTGAATCCCGGTTCTTTCGCGGCGGCCGCCGGTTCACAGCCGGAAGGACCGTCACCGCATCATACTTGATGTGTATGACTTCGTTACAAGTCACTCCCGTGCCAAACACTCGCTGTTTGGCACGGGCTGGTGACATAAATCAGCCTGTGTATGAACCATAAAATTATCGTTTGTCGCTGACCTGCGTTTCACAGAAAACAGTCCACCGGACTGTTTTCTGTACGCTGAGGCGTGCCATCGCCCGCAGGGCGATTTCATTGCAAAACG
>CACZBB010000082.1 GCA_902779245.1 uncultured Lachnospiraceae bacterium
GTGGTCACGCTCTGCATGCCCGTCAGCATCGAGAACACCATGCTGCTTTTCGCGGTCAATCTGCTCGGCGCCATCAGCAACAACGTCAATTTCCTTTACCTGAAAAGCGATTTCGTGACCTATACAAAAGAGAAGAATTCGCATATCATCGTTACCCTTGACGCGTTCCTGCCGTATTTCGTGGACAACCTCGGCAGCGGCGGCGTGGATAAGGTCATCGTGATGAACCTTGACGATTATCTCCCGGAGAAGCGCAAGGGCCTTTTCCTGGATACCTCCGAGATGCCGGAAAAGATGAAAGAGGTCTTCGATATCCGGCAGATCATGAGCTGCCTGATGAACCTGGACAAGATCAGGGGCGTGGAGTTCATCAAGCTGGATGAGCTGAAAAAGGCCGGCGCGGCGAGTGATCTTCCGCTTCCTTACGGACCGACCGATCTTGACCGCGACATCAGCTACTATTATACCAGCGGCACGACCGGCAAGCCGAAGTGCGTGGTATACAAGGAGTATTCGCTCAATGCCTACGTGGAGATGCACGCGGGGCTCGATACGCAGAATGTTGTCGGAGAGAGAAACTTCCAGTGCATTCCGCTGACGCATATGACCGGCGAACGCGTCTGCACGATCATGCCCCTTGCCAGAGGCGGCATCCTCGTGCCCCAGCCGGTTTACAACAACAACACCTTTGCACGGGATCTGGCGGCCACGAAGTGCAACTGCGTTGTCGCGACGGCCAGCTTCTACATGAAGGCGGTCAAGCAGGGCGTGCTCGGTCCGGAGGCCCTCGCGAACCTGACGCGTCCGGGCTCGGGCGGCGAGCCGATCCCCAAGAGCGCCGTGGTAAAAGTGGACCGGTGGCTTCGCGCCAACGGCTGCAAGATCCGCTACTCACTCGGCGGCGGAGCCAGTGAAGAGGGCGGCGTAACGCTGGTCACCTATTTCATGGATGAGGCCACCAAGACCAACGAGACGGGACTGCCGCTGGAGCCGCACGTCCGCGTTAAGCTGGTGGACGATCACGGAAATCTGATTACGGAAAATGAGGTGCTGGGCAATCTTCACGCGACCAGTCCCGCCGCGGCTGACCGCTATCTCGACAACCCGGAAGCGACGGCCGAGCGCTGGTATGTAGATGAGAACGGCATAAAATGGGGCGTGACGGGGGATATCGCCGTCCGCCACGCGGACGGCTCCTACAATATCCTCGGCCGTGCGTCCGACTCCTTCATCAATGAGGAGGGAGAGAAGGTTTATCTTTTCCAGATCGAGTATTCTCTGGATGAGTCGGATCCGATCCTCGAATGGGAGATTACCGCTTTTAAGAACGAGTGCGGCGGGTATGACGTTGTCGGCCAGATCATTCTGGATCCGAAGTGCACGACGCCGAAGAACGAGCTGGTGGACTATTTCTGCAAAAAGTATAAGCTGGATGCCGTCAAGTTCTATCAGGAGTTTCCGCTGGGCGAGATCACCAGCAAGCGGGATTTCCAGTTCCTGGCCCAGGACTATACGGGATATGCATCGCCCTGCGATGAGCATCACCATTACCTGGTCGATTATTCCAAGGACGGGAACGTGGTCCGCAGAAAAGCCGGTATTATCCATTATCAGTATTGATGTCCCGCACGATGGATACATCTGCAGAAGCCTGCGGAGGCAGGCAGTAGACGGCATCTTCAGGCGCTGCAGGTGTTGAAAAGGAAATGGACAGTCAGCGGGCCGCGGCCGCCGCTGCGTCTGCCGGTTTCCGCTGACGAAAACATTTGTCGTTACTGTGAACGGAGGGAACAGCAACCATTTGTCAGAGCTTTATGATCTGGCCGCGTAAACGCAAAGGAGGAACAGACTTGAAACTCAAAAAGTGCATATCTATGGTCATGGCAGTCATGATGGCGCTCATCTATGTATCGGTACCGGCGCTTGCCGATTCCCAGCCCGCAAAGACGTATAACTATGTTGCCTTCGGCGACAGTATTTCTTCCGGGTTCGGCCTTGCCCAGACAAAAAACCTCGCGACCGATCCCGCGCTGATTCTTACGGAGAATCTGATCGCGAACCCCATAAAGGGTGCCTATCCCATGGTGTTCGGCGAAATGCTGGCCGGTCTTGGCGCGGAAAAGGGCGTTCCGGTGAAGGCGACCAACCTTTCCATGACCGCGTATCGTGCCCAGGACGTGTCGAAAGTGATTCTTGAAAAAGATGCTGTGGGCGGCATCGCGGCCTGGATCCTTGAGACCTTCACTGGCGAGGGAGCCAGCGCGCCGCTTTCTGCCTATCATGATATTGTTGAGCAATATCTGCCCGAAGCGGATATGGTCAGCATCATGCTTGGCGGCAACGACATTGCCATGGGAGCTCTTGAACCCATGCTGAGCATGAACAATCCGATTCTTAACGCGGTGGGACTTTCTTTGGCGCTGACGCTTTTTGGCTACGATGGCAAAACCGCCATCGGAGGCGGCCTCCTGCAGCTTCAAAATGACATGGACAGGATCAATAAGGATTCGATTCTTGAAGCGGTCGGGTATTTTAAAGAAACGGCGGCAAAGGCGGATTCGCTGGTTCAAAATGCCGCCGATGAGGTCGAGGATGTCATAAAGGCCGTAAAGACCGTGAATTCCGAGGCGGATATTGCGCTGATCGGCATGTTCAATCCCTATGGCAGTTCTCTTGAGTATGAAGGCAGGAACCGCGACTTTGTGACCGTGTTGATTTCGATTCTTGCCAACGCCATCAACGAGACCCAGGGACTCAACATCGATGTGGACGCTCTTCTTGATGATATCGAGAGCAGCAGGAACGAGCTGATCGACGAGGAAGCAGACTCGGACGCGTATCAGCAGGCCATGGCCGGGCTGGCGGAGCCCCTTGCCGGTGCCGGAGAGGACGGGAGCCGGAACGGAGCGGTCACTGAAATCCTGCAGAAGCTTTGGTCGATCGTGCTTCGCGAGATTTCGTATCCCCTTCAGTTCTTCACGGCAGGGAAAAACTCGGATCCTCAGATGAGGGAGCTTAACCGGAAGCTTGTGGATCTTGCCGATCAGTACGGCTTGACGTATGTAGATACCTATGGCATCAGCAACGAGTGCAACCTTGACCCGCATCCCGACCTGAACGGGCACAGGGAGATCGCGGAGCTTCTCTACAAGAGCATGTCCGGGATCGCTTCCGCGAAGCTGGACAAGATGGCGGGGGATATTCCGAAGCCTGCGGAGAAAGTCTCACTGGATAAGTCCGGCGTCAGCGTGCTTGCGGGCATGACGGCGCAGCTGAAAGCGACCGTGAGCCCGTCGAATACGGCGCTTACCTGGAAATCGGGCAATACGAAGATCGCGACGGTGAGCAAGACCGGACTCGTGACGGCCAAGGCTCCGGGGACGGTGACGATCCAGGTGAAGACGGCCAATGGCGCGTCGGCTTCCTGCAAGGTGAAAGTGACGTACCGCAGCGTTTATCAGTGCGAGAAGGATGGCGTATACCGCTACTCGACAAATGCAACGACCGTGAGCAATCTGAAGAGCGAGGGATGGACCTGCAAAAAGACCTTCCGCGTTCCGGGGCTTTCGAAGACGAAGGTTTACTGGGTCTACGACAAGACGATGGATCGCTATCGCTACACGACGAATCTTTCTTACGCCAGAAAGCAGAAGGAAGCCGGGAATAAGTGCGGTCTCGCATTTTATTCCGACGCGTCGAAGACCCTTCCGGTTTACGAGCTGAGAAAAGGCACGAAGCGCGTGGGCTACTTCTATACGTCAAGCCAGGCTGTTCGCGACAAGATGGTCAAGGATGGCTGGCAATATGTCCATGTTGCCTGGTACGCGTTCGCGGATGCCGCGTGAGTGAAGAAAACGGATCTGCCCTTCGCTTTTTTACCGAAGGGGGATTTAAAAGGCGGAAGGCCTTCGTTCCTGTGAACGGAGCGAAGAGTAACACAGATACGAAGCTGTTGAAAGAGGACGGCCGGGATCCGGAAGAGGATCCCGGCCGGTTTTAATTCACGAAGTTATGCCGCACATTCGCTGTAAACAAAAACAGCATCGAAAACCTTTATGCACAAGGTTTTTCGATGCTGTTTTTGACTTGTATAAGCCTGTATGGAACCCTACGAGTGCAGGAGAAGGGACTTGAACTTTCGGGCGAAAACTGCAAGCGTGTTCTTAATTATGTCTATGCAAAAAGGCAAAGATTCAATGTTTTAGGCACTTTTTGGGCATTTTTGAAAATGTGACATTTTGTGACATCGGGCATCATGGTTATTTCCCGCCCGGCAAATCAAAAGAAATGAATTTTAAAGACATGCGTTGCACGAATAACGAAAGAAAAGTGACATATATCTCGATTCCGACAGGCTGGTCGGAGGCCTGGCAGGAGGAATGTCCAGGGAACTCGCAAAAAAGGCAAGGAGAAACGTGCGCTAAGCAGGGCGCTGTTCAATGCATTTCCCCCTCATTTTTTTCCGTTTTCCTTTCTTTTATAATGCAGATATATCGCGTAGCCCAGAAGTAAGAGGAGAATGCTGTGAAGTAACATTTTAGAGATACCTCCTATCCAAGGAAAGCAAACCATATATGCAGTATATAACACACTTCCACCTTGATAGTGAACAATCTGTTAACTTTTAAAAAGAAAAAAGTGAAGGAGCGGTAGCACGGAATGGTAATAAACGGAATAAGTGTTGATCAATACCACGCCCGCCAGCATAAAGTTACTTACGGATATCCAGAGCGGGATATGTCCTGCGAGTGGCCGACAGGCGGACCAAATCCGACATTTTATCGCAACCTGCCTGGCTTTGAAACCGTAGGCATCGAAATTATCGTGGAGGGATCATCCCACAACGAAATCCGGTCGAGCATCCGAAGACTCCTGAATCTTTTTGACGCACCATACGTCAATGTGTCCCTGGACGGCGGCGGAAACATCCTGGGGACACTTCAAAACGCGAGATCACAGGAGATATCCATCAACAAATGGCATAAACTGACGCTTTCCTTGCGTGGGATTGTCTACCGACGTATTGTCGGCTACGTCAAGACAAGCAAACGGAGGACGAGGAGGCGGAATACTACCGCAGTCGTATCGATGAGTTGTTCACCGGCAGAGATGAGAAGTTCCGTAAGGCGCTGCTGGATACCGTCCTGCACATGAACGCGGAGCAGGTTAAGGCCGTGAAGAGCTACGCCATAAAATACCTTCTCCCGGCGCTTGAGGAAGACGTCCAGCCGGCAGCGGAACCGGCCAAGACGCTGCCAGAAGGCAGCGGGCTCCCGGAAGAACCCGCCCAGCCGGCAGCGGATCCGGCCGAAACACTGCCGGAAGGCAGCGGACTCTCGGAGGCGGACGAGGAGGAGATCCGGCGGAAGGCTCAGGAGTACGCCGATATGCTCCGTGAAGAAAAGAGAGCGGAGGGAAGGTCATCTTCCTTAAACGATGGCAGATTGAAAAAGGAGGCTTGAGGGAATAAAAAACCCCGGGCCAGCGGCTCCGGGGATGCGCACTTTGAAAACCTAATATCGGGGAAAATAATGATAATATGTTGACAACGCACGAATAATAGTGTAGTTTGAAGGAAGAAGGGAGGTACACGATTATGGCAACAACGAACTTAAATATCCGTATGGATAAAAACACCAAGGAGCAGGCAGAGGCGATTTTTAACGAGCTCGGTATCACGATGACCGCCGCGATCAACATGTTTTTTAAGCAGACAATACGGAAAAACGGCATTCCGTTCGAGCTTACCGTTGACGTCCCAAACAGGAAGACGGTAAAAGCATTGAAAGAGGCAAAAAAAATCGCCAGGGATCCAAAAGCAAAGTCCTACACTGTCGATGAGGCGTTCATGGAGCTTGCCAAATGAAAGAAAAATACCTCATTCGCTGGACATCGAGATTTAAAAAGGATTTCAAGCTCGCGGTCAAGCAAGGCCGAGACATCGGGCTCCTTAAATTCGTAGTCGGCTTGATAGCCAAAGGAGACGAACAGGAGCGGCTTGCAAAAGATTACGATGACCATGCCCTGTCGGGAGAATGGAAAGATTATCGCGAACTGCATCTATGTCCGGACTGGCTCCTGATTTACACGGTACAGGAAGATGTGCTTGTACTCACCCTTTCCAGGACCGGGACGCATGCGAAACTGTTTGGAAAGTAAGCAAGAAGAAAGGCCAGAGAAATCCCCGGAAGCGAGTGCTGCCGGGGATTTGTGCAATGATGGAAAGGAGATGGTAGGAAAACAGATGGCGGCGGCGCGTAAAAAAGCCCGCCCTGCGCGGCAACGCAAGGCGGGCAGCGGTTGTCCGATCTCTCACCCCCGGGCAACCGTCACAACACAGGGAGAATAAAGGAGAACCCCATGTATGTGCTGGAAAGAAAGGACGGAAAGTTTCAGGCTGTGCAGACCTATAAGAACCCGCTCAGCGAGAAAACGAGAAAAGTCACGGTAACCATTGACAAGAACACGTCGCGGCAGCGGAACCTTGCCGCGAGGATCCTGCAGGAGAAGATCAGCAAGGCTATCGAGGGAGCCGGCCTTGCCAGGACAAGGATGACGTTCGGCAGCCTGGTGGAAAGGTACCTCGAAAGCATCAAGGGGACGCACAAGGCATCGACCGTCGCGAGGAACACCTTCGCACTTCATACCTGGCTTACGCTGATCGGCAAGGACACGCTGATCGAAAAGCTCCCGGAGCTCGAATACCGACCGCGTGGCCGGCAGGCAGCTCACCACGCACGCCCTGCGGCACACGTCGGCCTCCATCATGTTCGCCCAGGGCTTTACGCTGGACGAGGTGGCCAGAAGGCTCGGCCACGACGGGAGCCGGATCACCAGGGATATCTACGTTCACGTCACGAAGGAGGTCCGGGAGCACGACCGGAAGAAGATCAGCTCCTTCGTGGTCTGATATGCATTGAAAGTCTATGGACTTGCCCAAGGCCCCGCTGAAGCTTTGGGCATTTTTTGGGCATTTTCGGCATGCGTTTTTTGCCAGACCTTGCAAAAATGAAACGGCTTGGAACCAAGGAATTCCAAGCCGTTTCCAGACCTTGCAAGCCTTTGCAAGGGGGTATCAAGTGCAGGAGAAGGGACTTGAACCCTCACCACAAGCGAATGTGACAGGCACCTGAAGCCTGCGCGTCTGCCGATTCCACCACTCCTGCATATGTCGAGCTTTCGCTGCAACAAAATGGATTATACAGCATTTTTACGTTCCCGTCAACAAAAATCTTATAAAAAAAATTAAAAAAAGTGCTTGCATTTTCAAAGGAACGTGGTATAATTCTTTTTGTCGCGGAGATAAGCCGCTGATATGGAAGGTTAGCTCAGCTGGGAGAGCATTCGCTTGACGTGTGAAAGGTCGCAGGTTCGAGCCCTGTACCTTCCAGAGAACGAAAGGCCATCGCACGAAAGTGCGGTGGCCTTTTTTCGTATTCACAGAGCCGCGTAAGGAAAGCGTTTCTGGTCACCGTGTGACCAGAAACGAGCATTCTGCTCGGTCTTCCGAACAGCGGCGTCGTTCTTCCCTTCTCGGTTTTCGGGATCGATTCGGCCAATGCAAGGAACAGCTTTGCGTACAGCACGGGCTTTGGCCTCGAAGGGTCGGTCATGGCCGTCGTCCTGCTTTCTGTGATGGTGGCGGGGGCGTGGTATTTCTTCGGGAGGAATCTTCGGATCGCCGAAGAAGAATCCTGAAGGGCAGCCTGCCGGTCTCAGGCTGTGACCGCGCCCGGCGGCGCCGTGTCCATCGCAAGCGAAGAATCTCATAAGAACAACCTTTTTTTAATCAGGAGGTCGGTTATGCTTATTGTCTTTGGAATCCTTGCCGGGGCGCTGCTGCTGTACGCTCTCCTCGCTTTTTTTCTGAAGCCCGACAACTCCCGCAAAGGACGGATGCTGGCATTTGCCGGGCAGTACATCGCGCACCGCGGGCTGTTTGACAACCGCGGCGACGCGCCGGAAAATACGATGCTCGCCTTCGAGCGGGCGGTCGGCGAAGGCTACGGCATCGAGACCGATGTGCATCTGACGAACGACAACGTCCTCGTTTTGCATCATGATCATTATCTGAAGCGGAGCTGCGGCCGGGAGGGACGGCTGGAGTCGCTGAATTACCGGGAGATCAAGGATCTGAAGGTCTTTGGCTCGCGGCAGGGGATCCCGACCTTTCAGGATTTCCTGGAAATGGTGAACGGGCAGGTGCCGCTGGTTATTGAGCTGAAGGCCGAGCCCGGGGATGATGCGGAGCTTCTTTGCAGCGAAGTCTGCTTTTTCCTGGATTCCTATGAGGGACTTTTCTGCATCGAATCCTTCAACCCGAGGTGTGTCCGGTGGTTCAAAAAGCACCGCCCGCAGATGCTGCGCGGCCAGCTCGCGGAGCGCGGGGCGGTTCCGGGCCTTCGCGGCTTCCTTCTTTCCGCCTGTTTTTTCAACTTCCTCACCCGGCCGGATTTCATCGCCTACAACTGGCGCCAAAGCGATACGCTCAGATTCCGGCTCCTCCGGAAGCTTTTTAAGGCGACTACCGCTGCCTGGACAATCCGGAGCGAGGAGGAGCTTTTGCGGATGCGGGACCGTTTTGATGTGTTTATTTTTGACAGTTTTGAGCCTGGCGAGGTAAAAGACGAAAGCAAGCGGCGGTTTCGGATCGCGGCGGGAGG